>DASTHJ010000114.1:0-4435 GCA_035718265.1 Steroidobacteraceae bacterium
GTCATCTTGAACGGCGTGTGGCAATCGTGGCAGCCGGACGTGGTCACCAGGTACTTGCCGCGCGCCACCACCTCATCGGTGGTCGGCTCCGCGGCGCGCGCGAACGACGCGAACAGCACCACGGCCGCGATCCTCACCAGCATTTTCAACGTAGACATCGACTCCTCCTCTGACTATTTCCCGATGGATTCAAGACCGTCGATCCAGCGCGCCAGCAGCGTGATCGCATCCGCGTCGACCGCGGTGCTGCCCAGCGGCGGCATCTGTTCGATGGGACTGCGCGAGCGCATGCGCGCGGCGACGACGCTCGCGCTTGCGTGTCCGGACGCGATGCGCTGCGCGTGCGGCGGCGCGCCCGCCGGCACGAACTGGCTCGGCACGCCGACGAGGCTCTCCAGCACGGGGCTGGGCCGCGCGACGCGCTGCGCCAGCGTCATGTCGAGCACGGCCAGCGGGCCTTCCTCGTTGTGGCAATTGCCGCAGTTGCCGTGCAGGTAGCCGAGCGCGGCGCGCTCGGCCGGACTCGCGGCGGCGATGCGCGGCGGATTGGCCAGCAGTTCCGGCGGGAATTTGCGCAGCAGCCCGCGCGCGGCCAGTTCGAGCAGGTCCAGGCCGGTGCCATGATCGGCATGTGGCGCCAGCGGATCGCGATCCGGCGAGAGCTGCAGCGCGCTGAACCCGAGCACGGGCACGGGAGCGCCCTCGTGGCAGGCGCGGCAGTCCGACTCCGACGGAATCGTGTAGTGCCCGCCCGGCGCCTCCGGCGCCGGCAGGTCGCGGATGCCCTCCGGCGGCGCCAGCAGCGCATCGCTGCCGTCCGCATTCCACACGTAGCTGCCGAAGCGCCACTCGCCATCGGCGCCGCGCTCGAGATAGCGCGTTTCCAGCACGCGACCGTGCGCGAACTCCTTCCACAGTTTCGTGCCGCGCGGGAATTCCCAGGCGTCGGCCTGGGAGGCATCGATGTGGCTGCCCGGCGGCAGCCAGATCCAGCGGCGCTTGGTCGCGCCGTCGGACCACAGCGGGTACTGCGGCGAAAATGGCAGTACGTCGGGGTGGATGACTCCACCCGCGACGTACAGCCCAGTGTCACCCAGGTGCCGCGGCAGTCCGCGCGCATCCTGCGCGCGCAGGCCGGCGGAGAGGCACAGGGCGACGAGTCCCGTCAGCAAGCATTTGGAAACCGGACGCGGCATGACTCACGCGGCCTGGGCCACCGGAATGCGCGACTTGTGAGCGTCGAGCCAGGTCGCGAAGTTCGCGATCTCCGGGTGCAGCGCGCGGGCGCGCTTCAGGTCGCGGCGCGCGCAATACGCGGCTTCGAAGTCGCGCTTGAACTGCCACATGTTTCCCATTTCGCCGGCGCCCGGGAATCCCAGCGCGCGGAACGCGTCCGGCGTGATCGAATTGAAGAACACGGGCTCGCCCAGCGCGGCGCCGAGCTGCGCGGCCAGTTCCCAGCCCGTCAGGTGTTCGCCGGCGATGCCGATCGCCTCGTACAGCAGCGCGTCGCCGCGCAGGAAGATCTCCCGCGCCGCGATCCCGATGTCCTCGGCGGCCACCCACGGAATGCGGGCGCCGCCGGTCGGAAACGTCACGGCCAGCGAGCCATCGGCCTGGCGCTGCGGGCCCATGCCGAAGTGGATGAGGTTTTCCCAGTAGCCGGAGGTATAGAGGTAGGTCACCGGCACGCGCTGCTGCGCGAAGAAGCGGTGCGCCTCGCCCTTGGCGTCGAAGTGCGGCACGTTGAAGCGCCGCTCGAGCACGGGCATGCGCGAGCCCTGCGCGGCGAAGAAGTCGCGCGTGTCCTCGAGCGTCGACCAGATGGCGTGGCGAATGCCGGCCTGCGCGGACGCGGCGGCCAGGGTGTGCGCCTGGGTCAGCTCCTTCTCGGCGGACAGGTACTCCCAGAAGTTGGTGACCAGGTAAGCGCCATAGGCGCCTTCGAGCGCGCGCAGCACACTGGCGCTGTCGTCGAGGTCAGCCAGGACCACCTGTGCACCCGCCTGGGCGAGCGCCCGGGCGGCCGCGCCCTCCGGCCGCCGGGTCACCGCGCGGACGGCAAAGTGCCGCTCCGGATCGGCGAGCAGCGCGCGGGCCAGGCCGCCGCCCTGTGCGCCGGTGGCGCCGAACACGGTGATAATGGGTTTGGGCATGTAACGCACTCCACGGATCCGCCACTTCCGGCGGGGTGCGCAATCTAGGCACTCGGCCCCGTACGATTTCGTAACTCGCGCTTAGCGAATTATTAAAATCAGGTTAAGGACTCCAGAAGAACAAGAACATGGCGCTGACCGACGAGATGATCGCGCTGCTTTCGGCGGGAGTCGCCCACCAGGTGGGCGGCTGCACGAATGCCGGACGACCCGTGGTCTGCCGCGGCCTGGCCGCCAAGCACGAAGCCGGAAGGCTGCTGGTCATCATCTCCTCGGAATCGGGCGACGAGGTGCTGGATGCGATCCGCCAGAACGGCAACATCGCGCTGAACGTCACGCTGCCCGAGAACTACCGCTCGATGAGCTTCGTCGGCAACGACGCCATCGTGCGCGGCAGCGGCGCCGCCTGGCGGCCACTGGTCACCGAGCGTCACGAGGCGTTCCGGCGGCAGCTCAATCGCTTTGGCTTCCCGCCCGAATACACCGATGCCTGGTACCACGCGCGCGACGAGGACCTGGTCGCGATCCGCTTCACGCCGATGCAGGCGCGCAACCAGACGCCCGGCCCCGGCGCCGGCAACCCGGTGACGCTCAAGCCGATCGAGTTCGAGAAATGAGCGCGGTGTTCGAAGACGGGCTGTCGCTGTTCGGCGTGCGCCGCATGATGGAAGGCGTGGTGCCGCCGGTGCTGTGCACCGTCTCGGCGGAGCGCGTACCCAACGTGAGCTACCTGTCGCTGTGCGAGTACGTCGATCCGTTGCACGTCGCCCTCTCCTACCAGTTCTTCAACCGCAGCCGCGAGAACGTGCTGGCGACGCGTCGCGCCGCGCTCACGCTCGACGATCCGTACACCGGCGCGGGCGTGGTGCTGCAGCTCGAATACCTGCGCACCGAGACCGAAGGCCCGGTGTTCGAACGGCTGCGCGCCAAGCTCATGGGCGTCGCCAGTCACGTCGGCATGGAGAAGGTGTTCCACCTGCGCGGCGCGGACATCTATCGCGTACTCGAAATGCGGCGCGTGCCGGGGCGCAAGGAATTCCCGGCGGCCGCGCCGCGCGTCGACCTCGCCGCGAACTCGCGGCTGTTGTCCGAGCGCATGGCGCACTGCGAAGACATGTCCGAGCTGCTCGACACCTTGTTGGGCGGATTGTCGGAGCTGCTGCGCATCGATCATGCGATGGTCTGGCTGGCCGACCCGGCGCAGCCGGCGCTCACGCTACTCGCCAGCCGCGGTTACGAAGTCGGCGGCGCGGGCGCCGAGATTCCGCTCGGCGAGGGCCTGGTGGGCACGGCGGTGCGCGAAGGCGTGCCGATCCGCGTGGGACACATGATGAACATGGCGACTTACGCACGCGCCGTGCGCGACAGTGCCGGCGAATCGGGACTCGACGCCATGCTCGGCAGCGAGATCCCGTTGCCCGGCCTGAAGGAGCCGCGCAGCCAGCTCGCGGTGCCGCTGCGGGCGCGCGGCCGCGTGCTCGGCGCGCTGTTCGTCGAGAGCCTGCACGACCAGTATTTCGGCTACGACGACGAGGACGCGTTGATGCTGCTCGGCGGGCAGTTCGCCGTCGCCATGAGCCTGATGCAGCCGCAGGATCTGGCGGAGACATTGCCGCCCTCCACCGCCCGCGCGGCGGCGCCGGCCACGGGTCCCGCGCTGCGCCTCAAGCGTTTCTGCCGCGACAACAGCGTGTTCCTCGACGACGTCTACCTGATCCGCGGCGTGGCCGGCGCGATCCTCTGGAAGCTGGTGGGCGAATACCTGCGCAGCGGCCGGCGCGAATTCACCAACCGCGAGCTGCGCATGGCGCCCGAGCTGCGCCTGCCGGACGTGCAGGACAACCTCGAAGTCCGCCTGCTGCTGTTGCAGCGGCGCCTGGCCGAACAGCGCGCGGCGATCCAGCTCGAGAAGGCGGGCCGCGGCCGCATGCGGCTGCTGGTCGAGCGCCCGGTCACGCTGGAGGCCTAACTAACCCGTCGCCACTTCGAGACAGGGGCGCGACCGGCGGGCTTCGGGTATACATGCGCGCGCGGACCGACTTCCGAAGGATCGAACCATGAAGCCGAAGCATTTCGCGTTGGGCGCGCTGCTGGCCTGTGCACCCGCCGTCCACGCCGACGTCACCGTGAACACCAGCACTTCCGGCAAGGCCTCCATCCTCAACGTCGGCGGCGATGGCGTGAACCTCATCAAGGGCCGGCGCATGCGCACCGATTCGATGGTCGGCAATCGCGCCGTTTCGCTGATCATGGACATCGACAACCTGCGCTTCGTCGAG
>DASTHJ010000115.1:0-4214 GCA_035718265.1 Steroidobacteraceae bacterium
TGCGCGTGCGCGAGCTGCTCGAGGAGCTGGTCGGCATGTCCAAGGGCAAGCTCACGCTCAAGGTCATCGACCCGCAGCCGTTCTCGGAGGAGGAAGACCGCGCCACCGAGCTCGGCATCTCCTCGGTGCCGATCGGCGCCAGCGGCGAGAAGCTGTACCTCGGCCTCGCCGCCACCAATTCCACCGACGGCAAGGAATCCATCCCGTACCTGGATCCGCAGCTCGAGGAGCAGCTCGAGTACGACGTCGCCAAGCTGATCCACAAGCTCTCGACCAGCAAGAAGCCGGTCATCGGCTGGCTGTCCTCGTTGCCGATGTCGGGCGACTTCGACATGCGCAGCGGCCGCCCGAAGCCGCCGTGGTTCGTGTACAGCCAGATCGAGCAGCTCTACACCGTGCGCAATCTCGAGCCGACGCTCACCTCGATCGACTCCGACGTCGACGTGCTGGCGCTGGTGCACCCGAAGAACCTGTCGCCGTCCGCGCTGTACGCCATCGACCAGTTCGCGATGCGCGGCGGCCACGTGCTCGCCTTCGTCGACCCGAACGCGCAGTCCGACGACGCGGGCGCGGATCCGAACAACCCGATGTCGCAGTTCACGGCCGACAAGTCCTCGCACCTCGAGCCGCTGCTGAAGTCCTGGGGCGTGGAGTTCAAGTCCGACCAGGTCGTGGTCGACCTGGAACGCGGCCTGAGCGTGGCGATGCGCGAAGGCGAGGCGCCCTCGCAGCACATCGCCATCCTGGGCTTCGACAACGAGAGCCTCGGCAAGGACGTGGTCACCGCCAACCTGGATTCCATCAACATGGCCACCGCGGGTAGTTTGAAACCCGTCGAGGGCTCGAAGCTCGAGTTCGAGCCGCTGATCCGCACCAGCAAGCAGGCCGGCCTGCTGCCGTCGGCGCGCTTCGCGATGATGAGCGACCCCGGCGCGCTGCGTGACGGCTTCAAGCCCACGGGCGAATACGTCGTGGCCGCGCGCATCTCCGGCACGGCCACCAGCGCCTATCCGGACGGGCCGCCGGCCGGTGTGACCGCAGCCGCCAACGCGCTCAAGAGCTCCGCCAAGCCGCTCAACGTCATCGTGATCGCCGACGCCGACCTGCTGTCCGACTTCATGTGGGTGCAGACGCGCAACTTCTTCGGCCAGGTCATCGCGCAGCCGTTCGCCAACAACGGCGAGCTGGTCTGGAACGCGCTCGACAATCTCGCCGGCAGCAACGACCTGATCAGCATCCGCGGGCGCGCCGCCTACTCGCGGCCATTCGTGCGCGTCGAGGCGCTGCGCCGCGCGGCCGACGCCCGGTTCCGCAGCACCGAACAGCAGCTCGAGCAGGAGCTGCAGCAGACCGAGGAGAACCTCAACAAGCTGCAGACCGGCCGGCCCGGCGACTCCGAGGCGCTGCTGAGCGCCGACCAGGCGCGCGAGATCGAGCGCTTCCAGGACGAGAAGCTGCGCATCCGCAAGGAGCTGCGCGCGGTGAAGGCCGGTCTCGAGCTCGACATCAAGGCGCTCGGCATGCGCATGAAGGCCTGGAACCTGCTGGCCATGCCCATCCTCGTGATCGTCGCCGGCCTGTTGACGGCGCTGTGGCGCAAGCGGCGCCGCGAGGCCGCGGCCATGCTCCGCAAGGGAGGCGCGGCATGATGCGCAATCGCTTCGCGTTGCTGTCGGCGGGTGCCGCCGTCGCGCTGATCGCCGGCGTGTGGCTCACCATGCACCGTCACGGCCAGCAGTCGGCCGAGCCCGGCGGCAAGGTATTCACGGATCTCGCGCCTGCGCTGGCGGAGATCGGCGAGATCCGCCTCTCGAAGGGCGACGGCAGCCGCACCACGCTGCGCAAGGAGCCATCCGGCTGGACCGTGGTGGAGCGCCACTACCCGGCCGACCCCGCGCGGGTGCGCGAGCTGGTGCTGCACATGGTCGAGCTGAAGGTCATCGAACCCAAGACCAGCGACCCCGCCAACTACGCCAGGCTCGGCGTGGAAGCACCGGACAAGCCCTCGGCCGCGAGCACGCTGGTCGAACTGGTGGCCGGGGACAAGACCTGGTCGCTGCTCGTCGGTCGCAACGCCGAAGGCCGCTCCATCTACGTTCGCAAGCCCCAGGAGGCGGTGAGCGCGCTGGCCGAACCCGCGCTCAGCGTCGATCCCGATCAGAAGCGCTGGATCGACCGCGAGCTCACCGACATCCCCGGCGCGAGCGTGCACGACATCGCGGTGCAGCCGGCCGACGGCCCGGACTATCTACTGAGCCGCGCGCAGCGCGGCGACGCGGATCTGGAGCTCAGCCCGGTGCCCAAGGGCCGCAAGCCGGCGAGCAGCATGTCGATCAACGGCCAGGCCGATACGCTCGCCGGCTTCCACTTCGACGATCTGCACACGCCGTCCGGCACGCCCCCCAAGACCGTGGATCGCGCCACGTACCGCACCTTCGACGGCCAGGTGTTCGAGTTCACCGGGCACAAGGACGGCGACAAGGCCTACGTGGCCGTGACCGCCAGCCGCGATCCTGAGCTCGCGGCGCAGTTCGCCGAGCCCCAGGAGGCGAACGACAAGCCGGCCGACAAACCCGCCGATGCCAAACCCGCCGCAGGCGCGGACACCGCGAAGCCCTCCGCAGCGCCGGCCAAGGCGGCGGCGCCACCGGCGGATCACACCGTCGAGCGCGTGGCCGCGCGTGCCAAGGGCATCGAGTACGAAATCCCGATGTACAAGTACGACGCGCTGTTCAAGCCACTCGAAGAGCTGCTCGAGAAGAAGCCGCAGCCGGCGGCGAAGTCGAAGAAGTAGCGCCCGACGCGGCGCGGCTCAACGCGTGCGCGCGATCAGGCCCAGCGAGACCGCCGCGAGCAGCACGGTCGGAAACCACGCCAGCACCACCGGGCTGGCGTCGAACACGATCGCGCCGCTCTCCAGCATGCGCTGCATCAGGAAGAACACCATGCCGATCAGCACGCCGATCAGCGCGCGCGCGCCGGAACCCGCCGAGCGCAGGCTGCCGAACACGAACGGTACCGCGAGCAGCGCCGCGAACAGGATGGCGGAGGTGCGCGCGATGCGCGACCAGAACGCGAACTCCTGCGCCGTGGCGTCGAGGCCGTTCTCCTTGAGGTGCCGCATCAGGCCCCACAGCACGCGCGTGCCGAGCTGGCGCGGCGCGGCCACGGTGAGCCCGAGGAAATCCCCGCCGACGGTCGATTCGAAGGTGCGGCTCGCCAGGTGCTCGGACTCGATCACGGGACCGCCGAAGCGGGTGCTCGCATAGTGCGACAGCTTCCAGCTGCCGTCCGGTTGCACGGTGGCGGTGCTGGCCGAGGCCACGGAGGCCAGCTCGTGGTCGGGCGTCAGCTCGTAGATGCGCATGCCGCCGAACTCGGCGCTGCCCGACTGCTGCATCACGTTGATCAGCAGGTTGCCGTCGCGCACCCAGGCGCCGCCGCGGCTCGCGAAGCTGATGTTGGAGAACTTGCTGAGCGCCTTCTGGCGCTTCGCCATGTCCTGCATCGGCGGCGCCAGGAACTCGCCGCACAGCACGGCGAGCACCATGAGCAGCAGGCCGGCCATGGCGACCGAGCCGGCGACCCGCCACACGGACACGCCGGCGGCGCGCATCACCGTGAGCTCGCTGCCGCGCGCGAGCTGCCCGAGGCCGAGCAACCCGCCGATCAGCACGCCGATGGGCATCAGCTCGTAGAGCTGCTGCGGCAGGTTCAGCAGCACGAACCACAGTGCATCGATGGCCGTGTAGTTGCCGACCCCGATGTCGTCCTGCTGGTTCGCGAACAGGAACAGCGCACCGAGCGCCATCAGCACGGCCATGACCGTGAGCACGCCGCCGAGCACGGCGCGGATCACGTAGCGGTCCAGCAGGTTCATGCCGGCACCGCCGCCGGCGCCTGCCGTCGATAGCGCAACCGCGCGCGCCAGCGCGGCAGCAGCAGGATGACCGCGGCCAGCAGGATCACTGCCGCGTGCATCCACCAGAGGCCCAGCCATTGCGGCACGACGCCGCGCGCCAGCCACTGTCGCCCGGCGATCGCCAGGCTGATGTACACGAAGAAGATCAGCACCGCGTAGCCGACCCGCGCGTAGCGTCCCTGCCGCGGCCGCAAACGCGCCAGCGGGATCGCGATGCCGGCGAGCACCACGGCCATGATCGGGAACGTGATGCGCCAGTGCAGCTCGGCCCGTGCCTCGGGCGCGGCGGAAC
>DASTHJ010000116.1:0-6193 GCA_035718265.1 Steroidobacteraceae bacterium
CCGTCTTGATGATTGTGCCGCTCGTGAACTTGCTGGTCATGGCAAGGTTGAGCGGGCGCGCTACGAAACTTTTACGAGCATCCGGGTACAGGGTTGGGCTTTTGGGCGCCAAGGCGCGAACCTAACGTGCCTGGATCGAGAGCGCATCGTTGAACTGCGTCCGGGCACCTCATCACGATGGAGAAGAGACATGAGTAAGCAAGCAAAGAATACGATTTGCCTGTGGTACGACCGCGACGCCGAGGAAGCGGCGCGCTTCTACGCGAAGACCTTTCCCGATTCATCCGTTGGCGCGGTGCATCGCGCGCCGGGGGACTTTCCGTCCGGGAAAGAGGGACAGGTGTTGATGGTCGAGTTTACGGTGATGGGAATTCCCTGCCTTGGTCTCAATGGCGGTCCGGCGTTCAAGCACAGCGAGGCGTTCTCGTTTCAGGTCGCAACCGTCGACCAGGCCGAAACGGACCGTTACTGGAACGCGATCGTCGGCAACGGCGGCGAAGAGAGCGCGTGCGGGTGGTGCAAGGACAAGTGGGGCTTGTCCTGGCAGATCACGCCGATCGCGCTGACCAAGGCGGTCACCGATCCCGACCGCCGCGCCGCCAAGCGCGCGTTCGATGCGATGATGGAGATGAAGAAGATCGACATCGCTGCAATCGAAGCGGCGCGCCGCGGCTGATCTCTTACCTGCGCAAGAGCTGGGTACCTTAGACGCCGCTGTGAGCAAGCTTTTGCGCGGCGTGACGATCGACGCGGTGCCGACCGGCTCGATCGCCGCGGCGTCATGGGACGAGATCTGGGAGCTCACCCGGGCGTTCTACGACGCGGAGCGCGGCTACGTGGAGCAAAGGCTGCGCGAGCACCAGCGCATCGTGCTGTTCCGCTCGCGTAGCGAGCGGGCGCTGGTCGGCATGGCTTCGCTGGACGTTTACCCGGTGTCGTTCCGCGGCCGCAAGCTGGCCGTGATCTATACGTCGCACGTCCTGCTCGAGGAGCGCTACCGCGGCCACAACCTGATCCAGCGGGTGGGGTTCCGGACGTTCCTCGAGGCGCGCCTGCGCTTTCCGCTGCGGCCGCTGTACTGGTTCTTCGATACCTTCAGCTACAAGAGCTACCTGCTGCTGCCGCGCAATTTCCGCGACTTCTGGCCGCGCTTCGATCGCCGCACGCCGGAGTGGGAAGCTGCCCTCATCGACCATCTGGCGGCGCGGACCTACGGGCCGGCCTGGCAGCCGGCGGCAGGCATCGTGGCGCGCTCGGGTCAAAAGCGCCTGCGCGAGCCGGCCGCGCCGCTCGCGGCCGACGGCATCCCCGGCGAGGACGTCGGCTATTTCGCGCGCGTCAACCCGGGACACGCCGAGGGAGACATGCTGGTGTGCCTGTGCCCGCTCAGCCTGCGCAACTGGTTGAGCCTGGGTGGCAAGGCGCTGTTGCGTCACCGGCGGCGCCTTGCCGATTGAGGCCGCGCCCGCAAGACGCGCCGCGCCGGCGGCCGATTGACGCGGCCGCGAACTCACGCCACGCTGTCCACCGTTCCATGGAGCACCACGTGCACACGCCACTCGCCATGCTCGCGGCCGCCGCGTTGTTGGCCGGCTGCGCGTCCAACCCGAACCCGTCCGGGCCGCGTGCCAGGTCGGGCTTCAAGTACGGACTCGGCGACGGCCAGACCATGGCCTCGGCGGTCGAGATCCGCACGCGCAGCGAGACCGAGGGCGGCGTGCTGATCCGCGACTGGATCCAGGCAAACTACCCGGGCTTCGAGATCCGGCAGCAGGAGCTCATCGAGCAGCGCGATCGCGCCTACAACATGATCACCATCGTGGGGCCGGGCGACCAGATGCATCGCGTCTACTTCGACATCTCGGCGTTCTATCGGCGGATCGGCAACGACAGGTTTCCGAAGCCGCTCTCCTGAAGCGATGGACCTGCAGGCCGAATACCTGGGGATGCTGGTGCGGCTGCTGGCGGCAGTCGTGGCCGGCGCCTGCATCGGCTACGAGCGCTCGTTCCACGGCCGTCCGGCGGGATTGCGCACGCACGTGCTGGTCTGCCTGGCCTCGAGCGTGCTGATGCTGGTCACCGTGTACGAGGACGAGTGGGTGCGCACCACGGGCGAGGCACGCCTCGATCCCACGCGCATGGCCCAGGGCATCATGACCGGCATCGGCTTCCTGGGCGCCGGCGTCATCGTCAAGGAGGGACTGAACGTGCGCGGCCTGACGACCGCGGCCTCCATCTGGATCACGGCCGCGATCGGCGTGCTGGCGGGCGTCGGGCTGTACGTGCCGATGGCCTTCTCGGTGGTGCTGGCGCTGCTGGTGCTCGCCGTGTTCCGCTGGATCGAGAACCGCGTGCCGACGCAGATCTTCTACTACTTCGACGTGAAGTACGCGCGCGAGGGCAATCTCTCCGAGGAAAACATGCGCGAGCTGCTCGGCAGGCTGGGATTCAGCGTGGCGAACTTCAGCTACCGTCTCGAGGGCGTGGGGACCGAGCGCAGCCTGCGCCACAAGATGACCTTGCAGACCACCGACCGCAACGCCGCCGCACGCCTCGCGCGCTACCTCGAGGAGAACCAGACCGTGCATGAATTCCGCCTCTCGCCCACCAGCGAGAAGGCCTGAACGCGGAGTCATCCGACAGCATCCGGCTGGTTCGTCCGGCATTCCGATCCGCCGCCGCGCTCCACCTTGGCGGCATGAACAAACCCTGGATTCCCGGCGTACTGGCGGCATCGACACTGGGGCTGGCGGCCTGCCAGACGGCGGGCACCGGCGCGGGCCACGTGCGCGGCACCCAGAAGCCCGTGGCCTTCACCTGGCAGAGCACGGACAGCGTCTCGGGCAACATCACGGCGACGTTCGGCAGCGGCCGCGTCTTCAAGGGCACGTATTTCCAGATCACCCAGGACACGCGCGTGGATCGGCTGGGCCCGCTGTGGGACGGCTGGGGTCGCGGCCGTCACCGCGGCAACTGGCGCTACTGGACCTACGACCCGGGTCCCGAATTCATCAAGACCTACAGCGGTCGCGTGCTCGCGAACCTGCACGACGAGAGCGGCGAGCACATGCGTTGCAAGTTCACGCTCATCAGTGCGTCGCGCGGCATGGCCGGCGGTGGCGAGGGGCGCTGCCAGCTCTCGGAGAACGAGCAGGAGATCAGCGCGGAATTTCCGCGCCAGTCCTGACGCGCGGCGACGCGCCGCGGCAGCCGCGGTGCGGTAGGCTCGCTGCCGTGAAACGCGTATCCACGCAATGGCTGGGATGGAGTGCGGGCGCCTGCTGGCTCGCGGCATGGTTCCTGCCGGTCATGGACGGCATGCCAGGATGGGCCGCATTTCAGGCCGCGCTCGCAGGCCCGTTCCGTGGGCGCTTCCCGCTCGGCGCCGAGGATGCCGTACCACAGGTGCTGAGCGCGCTCACCAACGTGGTGTTCGTCGTGCTGTTCGCGATCTGGGCGCGCGACCGGATGACCTGGCCGGCGATGTTCCTCAAGGTCGCGCTGGCCTGTCTGCTGCTGAACCTGTACTGGGTCGTCGAGATGCTGCGCGCGGGCGAACGCAGCGGGCTGCTGGCCGGCTACTACGTGTGGCTGCTGGCGTTCGCGCTGTTGCTGGCGATCGGCGCGCTCAGCGTCGTTTCAGCCCGTCGAACATCGAGAACACCCACGGCCGGCACGCCAGCATGAGCGCCACGCTGCGCTTGTCGCGCCGCGGCAGGTGACGATCCAGCTCCGCCAGCTCGTTGAAGTCGGCCGTGAGCCGCGCGAGCTTGCGCTGCAGTACCAGGCGTGAGGCCTCGGACAGTTCCGCGGAGCGGAACGCCAGCGTCTCGTCCGCCGCCAGGAAGCTCGAGCGCATGAATTCGTCGCGCACCTGCTGTTCGTAGGTACGGCGGATCGGGCCATCCTCGCGCCAGGAGATCGGCGCATGCACGCGCAGTCGCGCGCCGAGCCGGGCACGCAACTCCACCAGGTGCAGGTTGTCGAGCTTCACCAGCCAGCGGCGCAGCAGCTTGTCGTCGGCGTTGAGCTCGGTGGCCACTTCCTTGGTCGTGTGGCCGTTGGTCAGCAGGTAGAAGCAGGCCAGCAGCTGCGGATCGGCGGCCAGCGCGGATTCCTGCGCGGCCGAGAGCGTGCTCGAGGTCTCCGAGGGCGCCGCGGCCACCGGCCGCACCAGCTCCTCCATCGACAGGCCGGCGGCCTCGCAGATCCGCTCGAGCCGCGGCAGGCTCAAACTACCGCGCGACAGGATGCGCTTGACCGAGGGTTCGCTCAGGCCGATGCGCTTGGCCAGCATGGCGTAAGTGATGCCGCGCGCGCGCAGCCCGCGCTTCAGCGCCAGGATTATTCTGTTGGTTTCTCCCATGGCGGCCTGCATTCTGCCGCAAAAACCCGGCCGTCGCCTCCGTACCGTTGGTATCGGTACACGATACCCGCTTCGCGGGTATTGCCCGACGACGCGGGAATGGGAGAGCTTCGCCGCCATGCACGCGAGACTGAGACCGGTGCGGCGGATCGCCGGCCCGCTATGGGTCAACGACACCCATTCGGCGCTGAATCGCACGCCCGTGGCGCGCCTGCTGGAGCCGGGCTCGGTCGACGAGGTGGCGAGCATGGTGTCCGCCGCGGCGTCGCGCGGCGAGCCGCTGGCCGTGTCGGGCGCGCGCCATGCCATGGGCGGCCAGCAGTTCCTGTCGGGCGGTGCCCTGCTCGACACGCGCCGCCTGCGCCACCTGCGCTGGTTCGACCGCAACGAGGCGTTGATCGAGGTCGGCGCCGGCATCACATGGCCTGACCTGATCCGGGGCTACCTGGCGCTGCAACGCGGCCCGGGGCCGGCGTTCGGCATCCGGCAGAAGCAGACCGGCGCGGATCGGGTGACGCTGGGCGGCGCCATCGCCGCGAACATGCACGGCCGCACGCTCACCGGACCACCCTTCGTGGCGGACATCGAAGGGCTGGAAGTGGTGACCCCGGCAGGCGAGGTGGTGCGCTGCTCGCGCACGGCGAACCCGCGCCTGTTCCGCCACGTGGTGGGCGGCTACGGATTGTTCGGCGTGGTCACGGCCGTGACGTTGCGCCTGGTGCCGCGCGTGCAGGTGGAGCGCTGCGTCACGCGGCTCGAAATCGGGGAGCTGGTCGACGCCTTCGAGGCGCGCATCGCCGCCGGGCACCTGTACGGCGACTTCCAGTTCGCCACCTCGCCGCATTCTGCCGATTTCCTGCGTACCGGGGTGCTGTCGAGCTACCGGCCGCTGGAGCGCACGGCGCGCATTCCGGACGGACAACGGCGGCTGTCGCAGCACGACTGGAACGAGCTGCTGACGCTGGCGCACAACGACAAGCGCGCCGCCTTCCAGAAGTTCACCGAGTTCTACCTGGCCACGCACGGGCAGATCTACTGGAGCGACACGCACCAGCTGAACCTGTATCTCGAGGAATACCACGGCGCGCTCGATCACCGGCTCGGCGCCGCGGTGCGCGGCGGCGAGATGATCACCGAGCTGTTCGTGCCGCGCGACCGGCTGGTGCCGTTCATGAACGACGTCCGCCGCGACTTCCGCACGCATGCCGTCGACTTCATCTACGGCACCATCCGGCTCATCGAGGCCGAGAACGACACGGCGCTGTCCTGGGCGCGGCAGGACTGGGCCTGCGTGGTGTTCAACCTGCATGTCGACCATCGTCCCCAGGAGCTGGCGCGCGCCGCCGGCCACTTCCGGCGGTTGATCGACCACGCGCTCGGCGCCGGCGGCAGCTACTTCCTGACCTACCACCGCTTCGCGAGCGCCGCGCAGCTCGAGGCCGCGCACCCGGACATCCGCGGATTCCTCGCCGCGAAACGCGCCATGGATCCGGCCGGCGTGTTGCAGAGCGACTGGTATCGCGCGGTGCAGGAGCAGCTCGCGTGAAACACCGCATGACGGTACGCAGCCGCGAGGCCGCCATCCTCATGTGGAGCTGCATCGCGCTGTTCGCCGCGCGCGTCGTCGGCCAATTCGAGGTGCTCGTGCGCGCACCCGAATGGCTGCCCGCGATGGACGCGTGGTATTCGGGCCTGCTGCCCTACTACCTGTTGTTGCCCATGCAGATCGCGCTGCTGATGCTGATGACGGTGGTCGCCTGGAACCGCCGCGTGCGCACCGGCCGCTTCGCGCTCGCGCGGCCGCGGCTGGCGCGTACGCTGCGCGGC
>DASTHJ010000117.1:0-6144 GCA_035718265.1 Steroidobacteraceae bacterium
AGCGCCCAGAGCGACCACACCTTGGCGTAGCGCTTGAGTCCCCGTTTCGCGAAATAGTCGGCGCCGACCTGCTTGTAGTTCACGCCGCCCGAATGCTTCTGTTCGTTCATGCGTCACTCCCCTGGGCGACGGGCCTTCCCGACACCCGACCTGGTTCTTCTTGTTCTTCGAAGCGCAGTGGTGGCGCTGCGCCCCGCCCGCGCGGAGTATAGGCCCGGCATCGCGGGCACCCACAACCGCTTGTTCGAACTGGAAAAAGACGCGCGGGCTTCAATGTTCGCGCAGCGCCGCCTCGAACCAGGCGATGACCTCGGGTGCGTACCTTCCGATCTGCAACGGCAGCGACACGTGATTGTCATGCGGCGCAAGAATGAGCCGGCTGCCCGCGGGCGCACGCCGCGCCAGCGTGCGGCTGTGATCGGGCGACAACCACGTGTCCTTATCGCCATGAACGAACAGCACCGGCGCGCGTGTGCGTGCCAGCGCCGCGAAGATGTCCGCCTGCGTCCACTCGAAGCCGGCAATCCTCGCTTCCTTGACGTGCGCGGCGGCGAATTGCGCATCACTGATGCCGCGCGCCTGCGCCGGAAATGCACCGCGCATCAATTCCGGCACGGCACGCTCGGCCGAGGAGAAGGGCTCGAGCGCCACGACGGCGGCGATGCGCGCATCCTCTCCCGCCGCGAGCAGCGCGATCGAGGCGCCGTAGGACATGCCCATGAGTCCGACCTTCGACACATCCCAGCCGCGATGCCCGAGATCATCGATCACCTGGCGCAGATCCCGCGCTTCGAAGGCGCCGAACGAGATGTGCCTGCCCGTCGATTCGCCGTGACCGCGCAGGTCCAGCACCGCGCACCGGAAGCCATGCTCCGCCAGCTTGACGGCCCATGGCACGACGAAGCGCCGGTCCTGCAGATAACCGTGCAGCAGCACGATGGTGCCGCGCGCGGCCATGGGCTTCACCTCGGCCGCCGGCCGCCAGAACACGTTGAGATAGTCGATGATCGGCGGCTTGCCTTCGGGGTACGACATCCGCAACTCGTACACGAAGCCGTGGTCGCCGGGCTCGATCGACGAGACGACGAGCCTGGCCTTCGGCGGACCCACGTCCACGGTCCACGTGTCCGCGAACGCGTCCGGTGCGTGGCGGACGATTTCGGAATCGGCGAACAGCGGTTCGATTCCGCTTTGGTTCGGCGGCGCCACCACCTTGTGCGCCAGCAGGGTCGACACGCAACCGGCGAGCAGCGAGGCCGCGCACGCGAGCGCGACACTGCGCACCGACATCCTCAGCCGAGCACCCGTTGCGTGAGCCAGTTGCGCAGCTCCGCGAGCTTGATGTCCGGATTGGTGATGGATTCACCCACGCCGAACCGCCACGCGAGGCGCGCATCGCCCGGATTGGCATCGAGCGCCACCAGGTCCGTGACCAGCGCCTCGAGATCCGCCGGGTCGCGCACCAGGCCGTCGCGGATCAGCACATCGCCATAGCGGCGCGCCATGGCCGCCGCTTCCCGGCAGCTGTACTCCGGGTGGTATTGCACGCCCCAGAACGTGCCGCCGTTGCCGAACCTGATCTCCGCCGCCTGCAGGCCCATGTCGTTGTGTGCGAGCGCGGTCGCGCCGGTCGGCAGGCTGTCCACCGTGTCGACGTGCACGGTCACGGCCTCGAACACCTCGGGCTTGCCCTGGAACATCGGGTGGTCACGCCCCTGCGCGTTCAGCATGATGCGCCGGCCGAAGCCGAACTCGCGGCCCCGTGGATTGCGGATCACGCTGCCGCCCGCGGCCGTCACGCCCACCTGCAGACCCCAGCAACTGCCGAAGCACGGCACACCCGCCGCGAACACCGCCCTGGCGAGCTCGATCTGCCGCTGCACGGCCGGCTCACGCGAATAGGCGTTGAGCGCGGAGCCGGTGATCACCGCCCCATCGTAGTCCTCGAGCGCGACCCCCGCGGGTAGTTCGATCTCGCCATCGGCCGGCCGGACGATGTCGGTCTCCAGATCCGGCTGCAGGCGCTCGAGCGTGGCGGCGTAGCCCTCGCCCGAATCACTGCCGCCGACCGACACCTGCCTGGCGCGCGTCGCCGCTTCGTTGCCGTCGATGACGAGAACTCGAGTCATGGGAAATTTCCGCAGCTCAGCTCTTCAGCGACAGGTCGCCCTTCACCGCCGAGCGGAAGATGCGCTCCAGGGTCGTGGCGTCGACCGGCACCGGATTGCCACCGGCGGATGGATCGATGGCCGCCTCGCGGCCGATCTCGTCCGGGTTGCGCAACGTCACGCCGATCTCCGAAAGCGAGTGCGGGATGCCCAGTTCCTTGCGGAATGCCAGCACCCAGTCGAGCACGCCTTCGACGCCGGGCTTGGGAAGCTCGAGCACGCGCGCCACGATCTTCATGCGTTCGGCGATCGCCTCGCGGTTGTGCACGATCACGTAGGGCGTGAGCACGGCATTGGTGAGCCCGTGATGCGTGTCGAAGAACGAGCCCACCGGGTGGGCGATGGCGTGCACGGCGCCCAGGCCCTTCTGGAAGGCCGTGGCGCCCATGCTGGCCGCGGCCAGCATGCGCGAGCGCGCCTCCATGTCGGTGCCCAGCTTCACGGCGCGCGGCAGATAGGTCTTGATGAGCCGCATGCCCTCGAGCGCGACGCCGTCGGCGAGCGGATGGAAACCCGGCGCACAGAAGGCTTCGAAGCAATGCACGAAGGCGTCGAAGCCGGTGGCCGCGGTGATCTTCGGCGGCAGGCCCACGGTCAGCTCGGGATCCAGGATCACGACGCCCGGCATCATCTGCGGATGGAAGATGATCTTCTTCTGGTGCGTGTGCTCATTGAGTATGACGCCGGCGCGGCCCACTTCACTGCCGGTGCCAGCCGTGGTCGGCACGGCGACCACCGGCGCGATGCCCTTGGGGTCGGCGCGCGTCCACCAGTCGCTGATGTCCTCGAAATCCCACAGCGGCCGCGTCTGTCCGGACATGAAGGCAATGACCTTGCCGGCATCCAGTCCCGAGCCGCCGCCGATCGCGACCACGCCATCGTGCGCGCCCGCGTGGTAGGCCGAGAGTCCCGCCTCGATGTTCGCCGCCACCGGATTGCCGCGCACGTCCGCGAACAGCCTCGACCGCGGCAGCAGGTTCATGGATCGGCGGATCATCGGCGCATCCTTGAGGCCCGCATCGGTGACGATCAGCGGCCGCACGATGCCGAGCGCCTCGCAGGCCTGCGGCAGCTCCGTCAGGCGGCCCGGTCCGGCCCACACGCGCGTCGGGTAGTTCCAGTTGCCCTTCATCGCGATGTTCATGACGTGCGCGTCCTCAGGTGAAACGACTTCGGACGGGTCAGGTGCTCGTAGCCGACGACCGACAGCGTGCAGCCGCGCCCGGAGTCCTTGGTGCCCGTCCAGGCCAGCGTCGGATCGAGATAGTCGCAGCGGTTCATGAACCAGGTGCCGGTGATCACGCGCTGCCCCAGCGCCTCGGCAGCGTCCGCGTCCTCCGTCCAGATCGCGGCCGTGAGGCCGTAGTCGCTGTCGTTCATGAGGTCCACCGCCTCGTCGTCCGAGCCGACCTTCATGACGCCGGCCACGGGTCCGAAGATCTCCTCGCGCATGATGGGCATGCGGTGATCCACGTTCACCAGCACCTGCGGTGCAAGGTACGGCGTGCCGCGCTCGCTTCGCGCGAATGCCGACTCGGCGATCAGACCCTTCGCGCCGGACTTGATCGAGGCGTCGATCTGCGCGCGGATCGAGTCCGCGGCGGCGGTACGCACCACGGGTCCGAGCGTCGTGCCCGCCTCGCGCGGATCGTCGAGCACGTATTTGCGGGTCAGCTCGACGAAGCCCTCGAGGAACTTCTGGTAGATGCCGTGATGCACGTAGATGCGCTGCAACCCGCAGCAGGATTGTCCGGAATTGAAGTACGCCCCGTCGACGATGCTCTCGATGGCGTGCTCGAGGTTCGCATCGTGGCGCACGTACGCCGGGTCGCAGCCGCCGAGCTCCAGGCCGACACCGATGAAACGTGACGAGGCCGCGCGTTGCACCGCGTGGCCGCCGGCCACCGAGCCGGTGAAGGCCACGAAGTTGACGCGCGGATCGCGGATGATGCGGTCCGTGTCCTCGTGCGAGGCGTGCACGATCTGGAACACGCCCTTCGGCAGGCCGGCCGCCTCGAAGCACTCGGCGAACCGCTCGGCGCACAGCGGCGTCTGCGCCGAGTGCTTGAGGATCACCGCGTTGCCGGCGAGCAGTGCCGGCACCACGCTGTTCACGGCGATCAGGTACGGGTAGTTCCACGCCGCGATCGTGAACACCACGCCGAGCGGCTCGCGGCGCACGAAGCGCCTGAAGCCCGCCTTCGGCCCGGCGTCGATGTCGGCCAGCGCCCCGGCCGCAATGGCGATCATGTGCCGCGCGCGTTCCAGCGTGCCGCTCACTTCATTGGGCGCGAAGCGCGCCGGCCGGCCCATCTGCCAGGTGAGCTCTTCGGCGATCTGCGCGCCGCGTTTCTCGAACTCGTCGCAGAACCGCGAGGCGATCCGCATGCGCTCGGCGAGCGGCGTGTCGCGCCAGGGACCGAAGGCATGGCGCGCGGTGCGCAGGATCTCGTTGATCTCCTCCGGTGTCGCCAGCATGCGCTCGACGTACACGCGCCCGTCGACCGGGCTCACGGTTTTCTGGGTTTCCGGCGCCCGCGTGATGATGGTCATCAGATGATCTCGAAGTAGCGCGCCAGCTCCCAGTCCGTGACGGCGCGGCGGAACTCGCGGTCTTCCCACTCACGGCTGGCTGCGAAGTGCTCGACGAACGCGTCGCCGAACAAGCCACGCGCGGGTCTGGATTTCTCCAGCCACTCGGAGGCCTCGGTGAGCGTGCGCGGCAGCCGGCGCGAAGCCGGGAATTTCTTCTCGTAGGCGTTGCCCTCCACCGCCGCATCCGGCTCGATGCGGTTCTCGATGCCGTGAAGACCCGAGCCGATGGCGACCGCGATGGCGAGGTAGGGATTGATGTCCGCCGCGGCGATGCGGTACTCGACACGCTGGCTCGAGGGTCCCCCGGGGATCACGCGCAGGGCCGTGGTGCGGTTCTCGATGCCCCAGCTCGCCGAGGTCGGCGCCCAGAACCCGGGGATGAGCCGCGTATAGCTGTTCACGGTGCTCGCCACCATGGCCAGCAGCTCCGGCATCAGCTTCTGCTGGCCGCCGACGTACCAGCGCATCTCGTCGGACATGCCATGCGGCTTGCCCGGGTCGTGGAACGCCGCCTTGCCGTCGGACTTGCGCTTGAGCGAGGTGTGCACGTGGCCGCTCTGCCCCGGCCAGTCCTTGCTCCACTTGGCCATGAACGTGGCCATCATGCCGTTGCGCTGGGCGAGGATCTTGGTGAAGGTCTTGAACAATGCGCCACGGTCCGCTGCCTCGAGCGCTTCGCAATACTGGATGGCCGCCTCGAGCACACCCGGACCGGTCTCGGTGTGCAGGCCTTCGAGCGGCATGCGCATGTCGGTGCAGAGCTTCATCAGCTGGTGATAGAACTCCGCGTGCACCGACGCGCGCAGCACCGAATAGCCGAAGAATCCCGGCGTCATGGTCGCCAGGTTGCGAAACGCCTTCTCGCGGATCGAGTCGGGCGTTTCCTTGAACATGAAGAACTCGAACTCGGTGGCGGCGATCGCCTCGTAACCCATGTCGCCGGCTTTCCCGAGCACGCGGCGCAGGACGGCGCGCGGACACACCGACTCGGCCGCTTCGGCGAACTCGCCCAGGAACATCACCATGTCGCCTTCGAAAGGCACGCAGCGGCAGGTTTCCGGCAGGATGCGCACCGGCGCGTCCGGGTAGGCCGTGTGCCAGCCTGTGTACTTCACGTTGTCGTAGAGCTGGTCGTTCGAGTCCCAGCCCAGCACCACGTCGCAGAAGCCGAAGCCCTTCTCGAGCGCCGCGAAGAACTTCTCGCGACCCATGTACTTGCCGCGCAGGATGCCGTCGGCGTCGAAGACACCGACCTTGACGTGATCGAGCTTGCGCTCCTCGACGATCCTGCGCGCGTCGGCCGCGGTGCGGACGTTTTCGGGGTTCATGTGTTTTTATGCCCTGGAAGCGGGTCCGGCCCCGGACCTCTCTACGATGGCTT
>DASTHJ010000118.1:0-4871 GCA_035718265.1 Steroidobacteraceae bacterium
CGTCATGGGTTCGTGGGGCGGCTTCTCCGGCTGGGCCGTCCGCGTCGAGCCCAGCGGGAAATTCCAGTTGTTCGCAAATGGCATGCGCAGCCCGGCGAGTCTCGGCGTCGCGCCCGACGGCCGGCTCTGGTACGCGGACAATCAGGGCGATTTCGTCGGTACATCCAAGTTGTATCTGCTGCGCAAGGATGCGTTCTACGGGCATCCCGCCGGACTCGTCGACCTGCCGGGCATGACGCCGGATTCGCCGCAGATCGCCTGGGACAAGGTGGCCGCGCGCAAGGAGCAGCCGGTCATCATGTTCCCGCACAACCGCGTCGCAAATTCCCCGGGCAATCCGGCCTGGGTCACGGACCTGCGCTTCGGGCCCTTCAAGGGCCAGATGCTGATCGGCGACCAGACGCAGTCGAACCTGCTGCGCGTGTTCATCGAGACCGTGGACGGCGAGGAGCAGGGCAGTGTCATGCCGTTCTTCGAAGGACTCGAGTCCGGTGTGATGCGCCCGGTGTTCATGCCGGACGGCAGCCTGTTGCTGGGCCAGACCGGCCGCGGGTGGCAGGCCAAGGGCGGCAAGGTCGCAAGCCTCCAGCACGTGCGCTGGGACGGCAAGACCGTCGCGCCGGCGCTGCTCGCGATGCGCGCCACCGCGCGTGGGTTCCGGCTGGATTTCACGCAGCCGCTCGGCAAGGGCGTGGACGCCGGGTTGCTGAAATCGGCGCTCGCGCTGGAGTCCTGGACCTACCGCGACGCGCCCGACTACGGTTCGCCCGAGCTCGACCTGCACGCCGAGCAGGTCTCGAAGATGGAGATATCGGCCGATCGTCGCAGCATCGACGTGCAGCTGGCCTCGACCGAAATCCCGCGGGTGCATCCGCACCAGACGCCACGGATCTATCACTGCAGGCTGGCGTCGCAGACCTTGTTCGACGCTGCCGCGCCACCTGAAATGCACGCCTACTACACGCTGAAGCGCTTCGCGGCGGTGGTGCCGGGCTCCAACCCCCGCAATTGAGCGGGCGCCGTCGCGCGCGCGAACGTGGACTCAATTACGGGAATTGGTGCCCGGCACCACTGTCACGGGCACCACTGTCAATCCGCAAGCCGGCTGTCCTGCGCCGGCCGCCGCATCTATCCGGCGTAGGAGCCGCGCTGCACATAACGACGTCGCCAATTGGCGACGGCAAACGGCATTCACGGCCTAATAATGGAAGGATATGATCCGCGCCCGTTCGGATCATCACCTGGAAAACTCACTTGTTACGCGTCTGGTTGATCATGATGTTTGCCGGAGCCGGCGGGATCGTCGTCGGTTCGTTCGCCACCACGCGCATTCTCGGCTCCGTCCAGGAGCGCCCGGCGATCGCGACGGCCCAGTCGGCGGTGCACATCGATGCGAAGCAGGCGCGCGACTGGCTGCAGTCGACCCTGGCCCGGGGTAGATGGATGAGTCATGCGGACCCGGCCTTCCAGACGGCATACGTACTGCGACCCGGACAGGGCTATGACGCGATGAAGCCGGGCGTGGCCGTGGCGTCCAATCGCGTGGGCCGCCCGGCGGACGACCGCCAGTTCTGAAGCCGCCGCGCGGTTGTCAGCACGCCGCCTGCGTGCTTGAATCACGGCTCCCTTCGAATCGCGGAGTCGTGCCATGTCCGGAACGAAGTGGACCATCCACGGCAAGGAATTCGCCAACTGCAACTGCTCGTACGGTTGCCCGTGCCAGTTCAACGCGTTGCCCACTCACGGCGATTGCCGGGCGGTGTTCGGTATCCAGATCGACCAGGGCCACCACGGTGACGTGAATCTCGACGGCCTGAGGATCGCGGGCATCTTCAAGTATCCCGGTGCCATCCACATGGGCAACGGCGAGGGTCTGCCGATCGTCGACCGCCGCGCGGACGCAATGCAGCGCGACGCGCTGCTGCGGATCATGAGCGGCCAGGACACCCGCCCCGGCGCCACGATGTTCGCCGTGTTCTTTTCGATGCTCAGCAAGGTGCACGAGCCGGTGTTCGCCGACATCGACTTCCAGGTCGACATCGACCAGCGACGCGCGCGGCTCAACGTGCCTGGCTACATCGAGCAGCGTGGCGAGCCCATCGTGAATCCGGTGACCGGCGCCGAGCATCGCATCCGCATCGAGCCGGTGGGCGGGTTCGAGTTCAAGAAGGCGGAAATCGGCCGCGGCTGGACCAAGGCTTCCGGTCCCGTCAGCTACGAGCTGGCGGATACGTACGGCCAGTTCGCCGAACTGCATCTCTGCCAGGACGGCATCGTCGGCTGATGCCCGGGGCGGCTCTCGAGGCCGCGTTGCGCCGCGATCGATGGATCGTGCTGGCCGCGTTGCTGGGCATCAGCGCTCTGGCGCTCGGCTACACCTGGTGGCTGGCCACTGGCTTCGACATGTCGGACATGATGGCGCCGGATTTCCGGCCCTGGTCGGTGGGCCACTTCGCCTTCATGGCCGCGATGTGGGTCGTCATGATGATCGGCATGATGACGCCGTCGGTGGCGCCAATGCTGCTGCTGTACGGTGCGATCGCGCGTCGCGAGGCGGGGCGCCACGCGTTCGCATCCACCGGCTGGTTCTTCTCGGGCTATCTGCTGGCGTGGAGCGGGTTCGCGCTGGTCGCGACGCTGCTGCAATGGTTGCTGGAGTGGCGCGCCCTGGTCACGCCGATGATGGCCGGCACCAGCCGCACGCTCGGCGGGCTGGCGCTGACCGCGGCGGGCCTGTACCAGTGGCTGCCGCTCAAGCAGGCCTGCCTGGCCTCGTGCCGCGCGCCGTTGTCATTCGTGCAGGCGCACGGCGGATTCCAGCCCGGCGTCGCGGGTTCACTGCGCCTCGGTTTGCTGCACGGGCTGCACTGCATCGGCTGCTGCTGGGCGCTGATGCTGCTGCTGTTCGCGTTCGGCGTCATGAACCTGCAATGGATCGCGGCGCTGATGATCGTGGTGCTGGTCGAGAAGCTCGCGCCGGCCGCGCGCGCCGTGAGCCGCGTGCTGGGCCTGGCGGCGATCGCGGCGGGCATCGCGTTGCTGTTGGCGCCGTCGTGAGACGCGGGCCGCGCAGCGCGCGGCCCCGCCGTTCTTCAGGCAGCCTTCTTGAACAGTCCCTCCGCTTCCATCGCCTCGCGCACCTTCGGACGCGCCGCGACGCGCTCCTGGAACGCCTTGAGCGCCGGCCAGCGACCGAGGTCGATGCCGACGAAATTGCTCCAGTTCGCCACGACGAACAGGTAGGCGTCGGCGATCGTGAACGTGTCACCGGTCAAGTACTGCTTGCCGGCGAGCTGCTTGTCCAGCCAGTCGAACTTCTTCTCGATGTTCTGCGTGGTGTATTCCTTGACCTTGGCGTCTGCCGCCGGATTGAACAGCGGCGAGAAGCTCTTGTGCACCTCGCTGGTGATGAAGTTCAGCCATTCGAGCACGCGGTAGCGCTCGAGCGTGCCGGCCCTGGGGACGAGGCCCGACTCCGGCCGCTGGTCCGCGAGGTACTGCAGGATCGCCGGGCCTTCGGTCAGCACCTGGCCGTCATCGAGCCGCAGGGCCGGGACCGCGCCCTTGGAATTCACGGCAAAGTAATCCGAGCCGTCCTCGAGCTTCTTGGTCCGGGTGTCGGTGCGCTTCAGGTCGACCGGCAGGCCGGCCTCGCGCAGCGTGATGTGCGAGGCGAGGGAGCAGGCGCCGGGGGCGAAATACAATTGCATGTCGGACTCCATTGCGTGTTGGTTCGTGGGGCCGGGATTCTGGGTCGGCGCACACCAGCGCACAAGTACTTACCCGCTGGTAAGTGCCACCTGACGGGCGCGGGGGTACTTACCTGCTGGTAAGTATCGGGCGCCGTGGCGACGTGCTATGGTCGCGCCATGCCGAAGAGTCGCGTTGGAAACGTCTACAGCGCCAAGTGCCCGTCGCGGCGCATCATGGCCGTGCTCGCCGAGAAGTGGACCCTGCTGATCGTCGCGCAGCTCGCCAGGGGCCCGATGCGCACGGCCGAGATCCGCCGGCGCATCGACGGCATATCCGAGAAGATGCTGATCCAGACGCTGCGCAAGCTGGAGGCGTTCGGGCTGGTCAGCCGGCGCAGCTATCCCGAGCTGCCACCGCGCGTCGAGTATCGCCTGACGCCGCTCGGCCGCTCGCTGTCGAGGCTCGCCGACCTGTTCGGGCGCTGGATCGAGCGCAACGTCGTGAGCCTGCTGCAGGCCGAAGGCGAAGGCAACCGCGCCGCCTAGGAATCGGGGAATGTGCGCATTTCCCTTGCCGCGAGGGGATTGCGCTGCTTCGCGCCGCTGATGAAGTACAGGAACACGTCACCTTCGCGCTGCAGCGTCGCGGCGTGACGGTGCCAGTGCCCGAGCGCCGCCGCTGAGTAGCCCTTGGGCTCGCGGGTCTTCGAGCCCATCAGGCGCAGGTAGCTGAACGAGGCCGTGCGCGCCACGAGATGCGGATAGTCGGAGTCGCCCGCCTCGACGACGGCCACGCCGCGCTGGCGCGCCAGCGCGAAGAACTCCTCGCAGTCGAAACTCGGATGGCGGGCCTCGAGCGCATGGCGCAATGGCCGGCCTTCGGCCTCCTGCGGCAGCAACGCGAGGAAATCGGTGATCTCCCGGGCGTCGAATGGCTTTTCGGGCGAGAGCTGCCAGTTGATCGGCCCGAGCTTGCGGGCGAGACGCAGCAGGCCGCTGCCGAGGAATCGCTCGATGGCGGTCGCGGCTTCCGCGAGGCGATTGCGATGCATGACGAATCTCGGCGCCTTGACGCTGAACACGAATTCCTCCGGTGTCTCGTCGTGCCACTTCTGGAACGTCTGCGGCTTCTGCAGGCGGTAGAACGTCGAGTTGATCTCGATCGAGGTGAGCTGCCGG
>DASTHJ010000119.1:0-4306 GCA_035718265.1 Steroidobacteraceae bacterium
CCGCCCGGCCCCGCCGACTGGCTTGCGCACATCATTCCGACCAATGCGATCGATGCCGCCGCGCAGGGCGCGATGCTGCCGCTGGTGGTGTTCGCGCTGTTCCTCGGTTTCGCCCTGCCCAGGATCGACGCCGAACACCGCGCGCAGATCCTCGGTCTGTTGCAGGGCATCGGCGCGGCGATGATCGTGGTCGTGCGCTGGGTGCTGTGGGCCGCGCCCATCGGCGTGTTCGCGCTGGTGCTGGCCGTGACGGCGAAGGTCGGCTTCGACCTCATCGGTGCGCTCGGCGCCTACATCGCCTTGCAGAGCGGCGTCTACCTGCTCATGACGGTGCTGATGTACGTGGTCGCGGTGATGTTCGGCGGCGAGAAGCTGCGCCATTTCGCCAGCGGTATCGCGCCGGCGCAGGGCATCGCCGCGAGCACGCAGTCCTCGCTCGCCTCGCTTCCGGTGATGCTGGAATGCGCGCGCACCCGGCTCGGTTACCGCGACGAAACCAGTTCGCTGGTGCTGCCGATGGCGGCCTCGCTGTTCCGCATCACCAGCCCGGTGCAGTACGTCGTCGCCAGCGCCTTCATCGCCTGGGCCGCCGGCATCGAGATCTCGATCTGGCACATGCTGGCGGTGGTACCGCTGACGGTGGTGGTGAGCATGGGTTCGGTGGGCTTGCCGGGGCAGGTCAGCTTCATGGCGACCAACATGCCGGTCGCGCAGGCGCTGGGCCTGCCGGTGGAACCGCTCGGCCTGCTGCTCGCGGTGGACACCATTCCCGACGTGTTCTCGACGATCGGCAACGTCACCGCCGACCTCGGCGCGACCGCGGTGGTGGAGAAACGCACGGCGAGCGGCGCATGAACGGCTGGAAGGCGCTGGTCCGCGACATCCCGGATTTTCCGAAGGCGGGAATCGGCTTCAAGGACATCATGCCGGTGCTGGCGAACGCGGATGCATTCGCTTCGGCCATCGACGCTCTGGCCTCGCCGTGGCGCGATGCGCGCATCGACGCGGTGATGGCGATCGAGGCGCGCGGCTTCCTGCTCGGCGCGCCGCTGGCGCGCACGCTCGGCTGCGGCGTGGTGCCGGTGCGCAAGCCCGGGAAACTCCCCGGCCCGGTGCTGGAAACGCGCTACGCGCTGGAATACGGCGAAGACGCGCTGCAGGTGCAGGCCGATGCGCTCGCGCCCGGCGCGCGCGTGCTGCTGGTCGACGACGTGCTCGCCACCGGCGGGACGCTGGCCGCGGCGCGTGCGCTCGCCGACGGACTCGGCGCGGACATCGTCGGCGCCTCGGTTCTGATGGAACTCGCCTTCCTTGGCGGCCGTGCGCGCTGGAACGGAACCGTACCTCTGCATGCGGCGTGGGTGCCGTGATGCGCGCGCGTGCATGCCTGACGCTGATTGTCCTCGGACTGCTGGGCACCTTCGGTGCCCACGCACAAACGCTGGTGCTCCGCGACATCGCATTGGTGGATCCCGACGAGGTCGCGCCAAGCCGCGCGACCCTGGTATTGCGCGATGGAAATATCGCCGCGATCGAGTCTGGCGATGCGCGCATCGAGATCGACGACGCCATCGAGATTGATGGCCGTGCGCTGTTCGCGATGCCCGGTCTGATGGATGCGCACGTGCACGCCCACCGCGACGGGCGCGAGGCTTGGCATTACCCGCTGTACCTGGCATACGGCGTCACCCGCGTGCGCGATGCCGGCACCCATTTGGGATCTGCACTCGCCGTGCGCCAGCCGGGCGGACGCGATCCGGCGGGACCACGCGTGCGCTGGGGTTCGCCGCCACTGGATGGCGCGCCCCCCTTCCTGTCGTTCGGCCTCGCCGCGGAAACCCCCGCTGCCGCGCGCGAACTGGTGCGCATGATCAAGCGCAACGACTTCGATTTCGTCAAGATCTACGACCGGCTGTCTCCCGAGGCCTACCGCGCGATCCTGGATGAAGCCGGGCGCATCGGCATCCCGGTCGAGGGCCATGTGCCGCTGTCCAGTTCTCCCGCCGAAGCCGTGGACGGCGGCCAGCGTGCGATCGACCACCTCACGCTCGTGCTGGAAAGTTGCATTCCCGGCGCGCTCGCATGGACGCACGCCCAGCAGGATGCCGATTCGCTGGCCCTGCTCATGGATGGCCGGCTTGCTGCAGCGCTCGAACGCTACGACGCGGCCGCATGCGACGCCTTGTTCAAGCGCTTCGTCGCCGCAGGCACCTGGCACATCCCGACCCTCGTGCAACTGCGCAACGCCCTCGCCCTGGACGATCCTCACGTGGTCGACAGTCCCGACCTCGCGCAGGTGCCCGCGTCGGTGCGCCGGGAATGGGCGGACTATCGCCGCGAAGCGAAGCCTGGGGAACTCCGTGCCGGCATGGCGGTGTATGCGCGGGAATTGCGGCTGGTCGGCGACATGCATCGCGCCGGCGTGCGCATGCTCGCCGGGACCGACGCCAGCACGGAGCCCTTCGTGGTGCCGGGAGCCGCCTTGCACGAGGAGCTGTCGCTGTTCGTGCAAGCCGGGCTCACGCCACTGCAGGCGTTGCGCACTGCCACCACCGATGCTGCCCGCTATGCCGGCGACGACCCGGCCCGGATCGGGCTGCGGGTCGGTGCGCCTGCCGACCTGGTCCTGCTCACCGCCGACCCGCGACGCGACATCGGCAACACCCGTGCCATCGCCTGGGTCATCCAGCGCGGCGTGGCCTACGACCGTGCAGCGCTGGACGCGAAGCTGGTGTCGGCCCGCGCCATCCCGTGAATCCGCAGGATCAAGCATCGTCCTCGCGCGAAGCGGCTACGCCCCAGTCGCCGGCGGCATCGCGCCAGACCTCGAACACGATCGGCCGGCAGCAGACTTCGCAATCCTCGATGTAACGCTGCGCATCGGCGCCGGCATCGACCACGATGGAAATGCGTTCGCCGCAATACGGACAGGCGACGCGAATGGTCGGATCCGCGTTCACTCCGCCGCCCGCAATCCGACCTGGATCGGCTTCAGGCCCATCGCCGCGCGGTAGCGCGCATGCAGCGCGGTCACCTTGTCCACGTATTCCAGCGTCTCCGGATACGGCGGAACGCCGCCGTACTTCGCCACCGCGCCGACACCGGCGTTGTAGGCCGCCGCCGCGCGCACGTAATCGCCGTTGTAGCGCTTCAGCAGCCGTGCCAGCAATTTCGCGCCGACGCGGATCGACTGCGTCGAGGCATACGGATCGGTGACGCCGTTCTCGCGCGCGACTTCGGGCAGCAGTTGCATCACGCCCTGCGCGCCCCTGGGCGAAGTCGCCCGGGGGTCGTAGCCGCTTTCGGCGTGCGCGATCGCGCGGACGAAGGCTTCGTCCACCTTGTTCGCCTTCGCCGCGGCGCGGAATTCCTTCGGATACAGGTCCATGCGCGGCTTGCCGATGTGCCCTAGCCCGGCGTGCGCGGTCGAGCCCGGCGGCGTGGCGACGGTGAAGCGCGTGACCACGGTCGAACCCGGCAACTTGCGCGTGCCGTACACGGGCTTGCCGTCCTGCATGCGCTCGTACAGCGTGCCGTGGATCACGCCTAGCTCGCCCCACAGGTTCGGCACCTTCGCCGCGTCGTCGGCGATGTGTTTCGCCGTGCATTTCGAACCCGGCTCCGGCGCGGTCGACAGGCTGACCGTGCCGTCGCGCACGCAGCGATACACGGTGCGCGCACTCGCCACCGGAATGGCGAGGACGCACGGCAACAACGCGAGGAAAACGTAGCGCGAACGCATGCCGCGCATTCTAGGCATCCAGGCTGAACGGCCGACCATGCCGCCGGTCGGCCAACCTCCGAAACCTCCGACTCAGCGCGAGCCCATGAAATCGTCCTTGCCCAGCGCCACACCGGCCTCGCGCAGGATCGCGTAGGTGGTGGTGGCGTGGAAGAACAGGTTCGGCAGGATGAAATGCAGCAGGTAGGACTGGCCGTCGAGTCGCAGCGGATCGCGACCGCGGCGCGGCACGTCGATCATGCGGCCTTCGCTGCCGTCGAGCTGCGCCGCGTCGAAGCCGCGCACCACTTCCAGCGCGCGGTCGATGCGCGCGTACAGGCCGGCGAAATCGGTTTCGGTATCGGGGAACGGCGGCGGTTCCGTGCCGGCGAGTCGCGCACTGCCGCGCACCGCCATGTCGGTGGCGATCTGCACCTGCCTGGTCAGCGGGAACATGTCCGCGATCAGGCGCGAGTTCAGCAGCACCGACGGCTCGATGCCCTTGTCCGCGGCGAAGGCTTCGCCCTTCTGCAGCACGCCGCGCAGGTTGGTCAGCGCACGCAGGAACACCGGCAGCGAGGCCTG
>DASTHJ010000120.1:0-7672 GCA_035718265.1 Steroidobacteraceae bacterium
GGCCATCACCTGCGGCGGTGCCATCCCGGACAACGCCGACTACCAGGTGATCCTCGAGCCGGCCGGCACCTTCGTCGGCACGCTCAACGAGGACTTCGCCATCGAGAGCCTGGCGGGCGACATCTTCCAGCTCGGCAACACGTCCTATCGCGTGTTGCGCGTGGAGGCCGGCCGGGTGCGCGTCGAGGATGCCAAGGGCCAGCCGCCCACGCTGCCGTTCTGGCTCGGCGAGGCGCCGGCGCGCACCGACGAGCTGTCGATGGCGGTGTCGCGCCTGCGCGCCGAGGTCGAGGCGCTGCTGCCCGAGGTCGACGCCGCCACTGTCGCCGCGGCCGTCGATGCGGTCGAAGCGCGTTACGCATTGCCCCGGACCGCCGCGCAGCAGCTGGTCGACTACCTGGCCGGCGCCAAGGCGGTGCTCGGCAGACTGCCGACGCGCGACTGCCTGGTGTTCGAACGCTTCTTCGACGAGTCGGGCGGCATGCAGCTCGTCATCCACGCGCCGTTCGGCGCGCGCGTGAACCGCGCGTTCGGCCTGGCGCTGCGCAAGAAATTCTGCCGCACGTTCAACTTCGAGCTGCAGGCCGCGGCCACCGAGGACGCCATCGTGCTGTCGCTCGGCGAGACGCACAGCTTCGAGCTCGGGAGCGTCGCGCGCTTCCTCAACAGCCGCACGGTCGAGGACACGCTGGTCCAGGCCATGCTCGATTCGCCGATGTTCACGGCGCGCTGGCGCTGGAATGCCAGCATCTCGCTGGCCATCCGCCGCGCCTCCGGCGGCAAGCGCACGCCGCCGAACATCCAGCGCATGGCGGCCGAGGACCTGATCGCGGTGGTATTCCCCGACCAGATCGCCTGTGCGGAGAACCTCTCGGGTCCGCGCGAGATTCCCGACCATCCGCTGGTCAGGCAGACGCTCGACGACTGCCTGCACGAGGCCATGGACCTGGATGGCCTGCAGGCGCTGCTGCGCGGCCTCGAAGGCAACGAAATCGGCGTGCTCGCCCGCGATCTGCCGACCCCATCGCCGCTGGCCGCCGAAATCCTGAATGCGCGGCCGTATGCCTTCCTCGACGACGCGCCGCTCGAGGAGCGCCGCACGAACGCCGTGAGCCAGCGCCGCTGGCTGGATCCGGAGACCGCCGCCGACATGGGCAGGCTGGATCCGGCGGCCATTTCCGCGGTGCGCGGCGAAGCCTGGCCCGAGGCGACGAACGCCGACGAGCTGCACGATGCACTGAATTCCCTCGGTCTGCTCACGCAGGCGGAAGGCGCGAGCTCGGGCTGGGCGCGCTACCTGGAAGAACTGATCACGGCGCGCCGCGCGACGCGCGCCCATGCCGGGGACAGCACGTTCTGGGTGTGCGCCGAATGCCTGCCCATGTTCCAGGCGGTGCATGCGCAGGCGAAGCTCGAGCCGCCGATCGTCGCGCCCGCGGACGTCGCGGCGGCGCGTACCTGGACGCGCGAGCAGGCCATCACCGAGCTGGTGCGTGGCCGGCTGCAGGGCCTGGGCCCGGTGACGGCGCAGGATCTGGCCGCCTCGCTGCGCATCAACACCTCCGACGTCGCGATCGCGCTGGTGGAGCTGGAAGGCGAGGGCTTCGTGCTGCGCGGCCGGTTCAGCGAGGAGGCCAGTGCCGCCGAAGCCGTAAGCCTGGGCGATGCGACGCTCGAGTGGTGCGAGCGGCGCCTGCTGGCGCGCATCCATCGCTACACCATCAAGACGCTGCGCGCAGAGATCGAGCCCGTGTCAGGCGCCGATTTCATGCGCTTCCTGCTCGAGTGGCAGGGCGTGACGCGCACGCCGAAGCCCGAGGGCGTGGAAAGCCTGGCTGCGGCCATCGCACAGCTCGAGGGCTACGAAATCCCGGCCGCTGCCTGGGAGAGCGACGTGCTCGCCGCGCGGCTCAACGAATACGATCCGCACTGGCTGGACAGCCTGTGCCTGTCGGGGCGCGCGCTGTGGGCCCGCCTGCAGCCCGCGAAGTCGCCCGGCGCCACGCCGGTGCGCAGCACGCCGATCGCGCTGGTCACGCGCAGTCACTGGAGCCTGTGGCACGCGCTGGCCGCCGCGCCCTGCGAGTCACAGCTCTCGCACGGCGCCCGTGCGCTGCACGATTTCCTGGCCGCGCACGGCGCCTCGTTCTTCGACGACATGGTGAACGGCACCAGCCTGTTGCGCTCGCAGGCGGAGACGGCGCTCGGCGAGCTGGTATCCGCCGGTCTCGTGAATGCCGACAGTTTCAGCGGACTGCGCGCGCTGCTGATCCCGCAGGACAAGAAGCGGCAGCTCGCCGCCCGCCGCCGCCGCGTTGCCTTGTTCGGACTCGAGGATGCCGGCCGCTGGAGCCTGATCCGCAGAGGTGCCGCGGGGAATGGCCACGGCGACTCGCAGCTGCTGGAACAGGTCGCGGAGATCCTGCTGCGACGCTACGGCGTCGTGTTCCGGCGCCTGCTGGAACGGGAAGCCGACTGGCTGCCGCCCTGGCATGCCCTGTTGCGCGTGTTCCGGCGACTCGAGGCGCAGGGAAAGATCCGCGGCGGGCGGTTCGTCCACGGCATGAGCGGCGAGCAGTTCGCGCTGCCGGAGGCCGTCTCCACGATGCGCGCCGTGCGCCGTCAGGAGGCGCGCGGCGACCTGGTGTCGCTCTCGGCCGCGGACCCGTTGAACCTCACCGGCATCGTCACGCCCGGAGCGCGCGTGCCCGGGCTCACCGGCAATCGCGTGCTGTTCCGCGACGGCGTGCCGGTAGCGACACACACGGCGGGTCAGTCCGACTTCCTGGTCGAGATGGAGCCGGGAAAGGAATGGGAGGCACGCCAGGCGCTGCTGCGCAAGCGCATGCTGCCGGGAACCACGCGCGCTTCGTGAGGCGAGGGGTCCGGGAGGCCGGGCTTCCCTGCCGCGGCCATGGATATCGGACCCAATTAGAAGTGTCGCGAGGTCGGCATTTCTCCCACCTCGCCGGATGTATTTTTCCGTGGATTGAACAATAAGCGCGCGCGGCGCCCTCTGCGGCCCGATGCCGCACGCGCCCTGGGCGCCGCCTGCCTCATCTCCGCGCGAGGAATGGACCCGGGCAATATCCCGGTCACACCTGCACTTCGAGCTGGTTCATCAGCTCTTCGGCCTTGCTCTTCGCATTGCGCGCCTTGCGCACCGCATCGCCCGCCTCGCCCGAGCTGAATTCATTGCTCGCCTCGGTCCATTCGCTCTTCAGGCTTTCGAAGGAATTCCTGGCGGCTTCGAACGCGGCCTTGTCCATGCCCTTGGGATAGCGGCGCGTCTTCGACAGCTGGTCGACCCGCGCCTGCAATTTCTCCACGAGCGGCGGCACGCTGGCGCTGAGCTCGTTCCATTCGCTTTGCGCGGCGGCCAGGTTGGCCTCGGCGTCGGCCTTGGCGGTGGCCACGGTCGCCTTGAGGTCGTCGACCTGCGAGGCCACCGACGGCGCACCGACCACGACGCCGCTGTAATCCTTCTTCGCCAGGTTCTCCTTCAGGCGAGTGACCGAGGTCTCGACGGTTTGCAGCTGATCCGACGCGTATTTCTGGGCGTCGGCGCGCACCTCGTTGAGCGAGGCCTCGATTTTCGCGACGGCATTCTCGGCGGGTTGTTGCTGATTCGTACAGGCAGCCAGCAAGGCAGCGGCCGCCAGTGCGACGAAACTGGAGGTTCGCATCGGCATTCTCCTTCTGTCGGGCAGGAGTCGCGGCCGAGTATGGACCTGGTCGGCGCGCGGAACGATCAGAATCGTCCGACGTCGGAGACGCGTCCGGCGGCCGTTGCGGCGCGCCAGCGCGGGGAGTCAGCGGTCCGGGAAGGGACTGCGCTCGTCCTCGTTCTGGTCCCGCATCACCCGGAAGTAGATGCGACGACCCGGGTTGTCCGGCGAGCTGATGTACACCACCGCGTAGCGCTCGAAGCCGATGTTCATGAACTGGTGCGGATCGGCGGTCCAGCCGGGGTAGTGCTGGCGCAGCCAGCGGGTGATGAATCGATCCACCATCAGGTCGCTGGTGGCGACGATGCGCACCGCGCTGTCCGGAGAATTGCCGGGCGCGGCCGGGTTCGGCATGTTGACCTGTGCCAGGCCCACGGCAGGGCCCCCTAACAACGTGATCGCCGCGAGAATCCTGATCGCTTTCATGTCCAACCCCCGTGCGCTGCAATAAATCACAGCCGTTGAAGCGACGTCAATCCGGGTGCGTGGCCCGGGCGCGGGCCGAGCGGAAATCTTCCCCCCGAATCAATCACTTGATGCCGATGCGCAGGCCGCCGGCCCGGAAGCGCTGCGCGTCCTCGGGCGAGAAGCGGAAGGCCGCCAGGAAGTCCGCCATCTGGTAGTTAGGCGCGCGCTCGCCGATCCTGGCCTTGTACTCGTTGGCCTCGGGGATGCGGCCGCAGAGCGCCAGGCTGAGCGCGGCGATCGCCATGATGTGCTGGTGGGCATTGGGCCGCGCCGCGGCCTTCAGCGCCCAGTCGGCGGCCTGCTCGTATTCACCGAGGCGTGCGAGACCGAGCGCGCGCGCGCCCAGCATCGCGAACAGCATCGGGTCGAAGGGCGAGAGGCTGCGCGAATGATCCGAGGCGGAAATCGCCGCGCGCGGATCGCCGGACTGTGAATGCACGAACGCCAGCGTGTAGTGCCCCGTGGCGAAATTTGGCGACAGGTCCACGGCGCGTTCCAGCTCGGTGATCGACTGGTCCTGCTTGCCGCGCAGCCACAGCGCGCGGCCCATGGCCCAGTGCGCGGCCGGGTCGCGATCGTCGACCATGAGGCTCCTGCCGGCCGCCTCGTAGGCGCGCTCGATCTCCGGCTCGGGCTTCTTCCAGCCGAGGAAGGCGTTCTGGAAATGCGCGAACGACAGCCCCGCGTAGGCGCGCGCGAACGTCGGATCCAGCTCCACGGCCTGCGTGAAGAACTGGCGCGCGCGCTCGTTGTCGTTGCGGTTGAAGCGATACATGTGCCACAGGCCGCGGTGATGCGCTTCCCAGGCGTCGAGCGAATTCGGCGGCTTCAGGATGGCGCGGTTGCGCTCCATCATCTCGATCTCGTGCGCGATCGAGGCGACGATGCGGTTGCCGATTTCGTCGAGCACGTCGAGCGCGTCCCTGATGGTGTCGTCGAACACCTCGGCCCAGACGACGCGCGCGGTGCGCGTCTCGATCAGGTCCGCGTTCACCGTCAGGCGCCGGCCGCTGCGGCGCGTGGCGCCGCTCACCACATAGTCCACGTTGAGCATGCGGCCGGCTTCCTCGGGCCCGACACCGCGATCGCGCAATGCGAACGTCGTGCCCTGCGCGATCACGAACATGCTGCGCAGCTTGGCGAGGCGCACGATCACGTCGTGCGCCAGCGCGTCGGCGAGTCCGCCGCGCGTGTCCGCGGCGCTCGAGCCGTCGATGAACGGCATCACCGCGATGGAGGCACGACGGCCGGCCGCCGGCGCGCGCGGCTCCATGCCGGGGATCTCGGCGAGGTTCGCGCTCACCAATTCGATGGCGGGGGCGGACGGCTTCGGCGCGCCGGCGTCGCGCGCCTGTCGCCAGATCTCGCGCAGCGGCGCCGCATCCAGGCCGTCCGCTTCGAACAGCTTGCTGGCGCTCGCCAGGTGCGCTTCGCCCTCCGCGATGCGGCCCTGGCGGGCGAGCGAATTGAGCAGCAGCTCGTGCGCGTTGCGATCGAACGGCGCGAGGCGCAGCCATTCGTCCAGCCAGGGCGCGGCGGCATCGGGCGGCAGCGCGCGCGCCAGGTTCTCGAGCAGCACGGTCTGGATGCCGCGGAAGCGGCGCCGTTCGGCCGTGATCCACGCGTCGAACATGGGGCTGCGCGCGATTTCGAGTCCTTCGAGCAGCTCGCCGGCGAACAGCGCGGCCAGTTCGCGCTGGCGCTCCACGCCGAGCTTCTGGATGCCGTGCTCGGGCGCGCGCGTGACCTCGAGGGTGTCCACGTGACAGTCGGTGAGATCCAGGCGGATGCTGGCGCCGTCCGCGATGACACGCTTGCGGCCCTTGTCGTCGATGAGTCCGCGGATCTTCGACAGGCACCAGCGCAGTTCGCCGCGCGGGTCATTGGGCACGTCCCACAGCAGCTCGCAGATCTGCGTGCGGGCGACCGGGCGGCTGGCGAGCACCAGGTATCCGAGCAGCGCACGCACCTTGCGCGAGGCCGGCAGCGTCAGCACCTCGCCGCCCCGCGACAGCTCGAGGCTGCCGAGCAGGCGGAAGCTCAAGGATTCCACGGGCTCTCCCACGGCGGCTACCACGCCGTCGCCATACAGTGGATCGTGAAAGGAGGAGCCAAGGTCATGTTGAGTCTGTCCCGCAATGCCTCACGCATCGATCACCGGGAGGTGCTGGCGCGCCAGCGGACCGCCTGGGCGAGCGGAGATTATGCCGTCGCCGGAAACGCGCTGCAGATCGTGAGCGAGCAGCTCTGCGAAACCGTGAATCTGGGCGAGGGTGAGCACGTACTGGACGTCGCGGCCGGAAATTTCCACGCCGCAATGGCCGCCGCGCGGCGCTGGTGCGAGGTGACCGCGACCGACCAGGCCTCCGACCTGGCAGGCCGCAACCGGCAACGGGCGGAAGCTGCCGCCATGGGCGTGCGTTTCGTGGACGGCGACGCCGAGGCCTTGCCCTTTGCCGACCAGCGCTTCAGCGCGGTGATCTCGGCTTTCGGCGCGATGTTCGCCGCCGACCAGGAGCGCGCTGCCTCGGAGATGATCCGCGTGTGCCGCCGCGGCAAGCGGCTGGCGCTCGCCAACTGGACGCCGCACGGCTTCATCGGCCAGCTGTTCACCACGGTTGCCAGGCACGCGCCGCAGGCCACGTCCGGCGCATCGCCGTTTGCCTGGGGCACCGAGGACCACCTGCACGAGTTGTTTGACGTCTATGGGAATGTCCGGAGCGATACCCGGCACGTGGCGCTGCGCGCGCGCACGCCGATGGAATGGGTGGACCGGCTGCGCGCCGGCTATGCGCCGGGGCTCAAGGTTTTCGCGCAGCTCGATGCCGGCCGGCAGAAGGCCCTGCGCAACGATCTGCTGGAGCTGGTGGCGCGTTTCAATCGTGCAGGCGACTCCACGATGGTGGTGGACGCGCAATACCTGGAAGTGGTGGTCACGCGTCGTTGAAATGCACTTCACGGCAGCCGAACAGCCGGCTGCCGGGCGTCGCGAAATAGGCAAGCAGCATGCCGCGCATTGCGTTACCGTCGGAGCACGGTTTCTGAAAACTTCGACTTGACCGCACCTTGTGCCACGCGCGATCCCGCGCCGCCCGGCAAAGTCCGCCACCTCAAAGCAATCGCGAACCGATCCGGCAGGAATCCCTGCAGGTTGACACCCGGAGGAGTGAATGATGCTGCGGCCATCGGACGAGCATGCGCGAGGCGCCGGTGCGTACCGATACCGGAGCTGAGCTCGTGCCGGCCGGCGCGCGCCGGCAGATGCTGCGGCTGAACTTCCGCACGCTGTCGGGCGATGCGCCCACGCTGATGCTGGCTTCATGCCTGCGTTTCTGCGACGACGGCGCGCTGCGCGGCGCCGACAATTGCATCGTGGCGCGCAGTACCGAAGGATGCTGGCGCGTGGGCGGCAAGCTGCACCGGGAGTTCGAATGCGACGGCCCCGTGCGGCTGCGGCTCACGATGCCCGGGGGCGG
>DASTHJ010000121.1:0-2513 GCA_035718265.1 Steroidobacteraceae bacterium
GGAGCTGGTCAGCGGACTCGATCGCGTCTACGACCCGATGGAAGTGCAGGGCATGGGCGTGGTGTTCTCGGGGCGTGACCCGCCGGAGGGGCCGATCTCCATCTTCGAGTTGCCGACCCCGGGCAAGCCCTCGAAGTTCTACGCGGGGTTCAACAATTTCGAAGTGGTGACGCGCTACAACCGCTCGACGTTCTATGCATCGGCGGTGCTGGAACTGGCGGAGGCGATCCGCAAGGCGCACGGGGAGCGGCAGCTCGCGGCGAACTAGCGCAAGATAGATCTCATGTGAGCGCTACCGGCGATCACCCGCCGCGCGCAAGTCATACGAATTCAGTTATCGAACGGATCCTGGCACACCCAGCACAGCGCCTGCCCGCTGCCATTCTCTCCGCTGACCCGCTGCACCACGTTTCGCGTCCATAGCGGCTGTCCCTGCTTGCGCATCAGCCAGCAGTGCGCCGAGGCGGCCCCGGCATCCACCAGCTCCCGCACCACGCTCTCCTCCAGCAGCATGCCCAGCGGCCGCCCGACGGCCTCGCCGGCGCTGTAGCCGGTGATCTTCCGCGCACCGGCGTTCCAGCTTTGTATGATTCCGTCCTTGTCGAGGACGACGATTGCCTGGTCGGTGATCTGCTCGATCAATGCCTGGAACGGAATCTTCATGCGGCGAAAATTAGTGGCGATGTTTCGGGCTCGTAAGTTCGAATTCGTACATCATTGATGCGATTAATCGTTTCACACGATCTGTAACGCATGAACCTCACCGATATCGAGCGCGCGGAGCTCGATCGCGTCGTCGAATCGCTCGGTCGGAACACGCGGCCGGGCCGGCTGCTCGCCCACCTGGGCGAGAAGACCTTCCAGGGCCAGGAAGCCGAGCTCACGGAGTTCCACATCGCGACCCAGGTCTTCGGCCGCTCGCCGAAGACCTTCATCGCCACGGACGACGCGGTGGTGCGCGTGGAGGCGCACCGGCTGCGCAAGAAGCTGCGCGACCTCTATGAAAAGGAGTCGGGCGGCAGCGGCGTGCAGATCTCGCTGCCGGCGGGTTCCTATGTCCCGAAGTTCGAACGGGTTGCCGTGGAGGAGGCCGGCCCGCGCCGGCGCCGCAAGTGGCCCATGGCGGTGGTCGCCTGTGTGCTGGCCGGTGCGGCCATTGCCGGGCTGGCGCTTTTCATGCGCTCATCCCCGGCGCCGCTGCCTCCCGTGCCGGTTTCGGGCGTCACCGAGGTGCACCTGATGGCCGGCTCCGACCGCAGCGAGGTCATCGACGACTCGGGTGTGCACTGGACGGCGGACCGCTACTTCAAGGGCGGCACGCCGTGGGCGAATTACCCGCGCTTCATCCGGCGGACCAGCCGGCCGTTTCTCTACGCCAACTACCGCACGGGCGAATTCCAGTACGACATCCCGGCCAAGCCGGGCGTGTACGAGCTGCATCTGTTCTTTCTCTCGACCGCGAGGCCGGGCGAGGAAGTGCTATCCGCGTTCAACGTCGCGCTGGGCGGCAAGCCGCTGCTGACTGCCTTCGATCCGAACATCGACGCGATGGGTGTCGACGTCGCGGACGAGCGGGTGTTTCGCGACGTGGTGCCGGACGCTGACGGCCTGGTGCGCCTCGCATTCATGAATGCGGCGGGCACGCCGGGGCTCAATGGCATCGAGCTGGTGCCGGGCACCTTCGGCAAGCTGCGCCCGATCCGCATCATCACGCAGGCGGCCTCGTTCGTGGATCGCCAGGGCCGGCACTGGCGGGCGGACGACTACTACCTCAACGGCGTGCGCTCCATGGCGCGCCAGCCGGTCAGCGGCACCGACGACCCGGAGCTGTTCGGCATGGAACGCTACGGTCACTTCAGCTACGCGATTCCGGTGGACACGCGCGGGCGCTACACCGTGATCCTGCACTTCGCCGAGTTCTACTTCGGCCCGAAGCTGCCGGGCGACGGCGGCACGGGCAGCCGCGTGTTCCACGTCTACTGCAATGGCAAGGCACTGCTCGAGGACTTCGACATATATAAGGAGGGCGGCAGCCTCAACGTCGTGACCCGGACCTTCGAGCACATCCGCCCCTCGGCGCAGGGCAAGATCAACCTGCTGTTCGAGCCGGTGGTGAACAATGCGTCGGTGTCGGGGATCGAGGTGCTGGAGGAATAGGCGCGTCACCGGGCGAACTGCCGGATTTCTTCGATCACCTGCGATTGGTTCGACTGGATGATGTAGTGGCTTGCATTCTCCATCGCCAGCACCTGCCCGTTCACCACGCCGCGCCGGAACGCTTCCATGTTCTCGCGCTTGATCTGTTCCTCGAGTTTCCGGATCTCTGCTCGCGCAGGCGATGCGTTCGTGTCGTTCGATTCGAACGCATAGAGCGCCAGCGCCGGAATGGTGACGCGCGCGTAGTCCGGCGCGCCGATCGCGGCCTCGATGGCCTGCGCACTGCGCGCGTCGATGTTTGGCGTGCCGGCGAGGAACGGCTTGTCCATGTTGAAGAACGCGATCAGCTCGCCTTC
>DASTHJ010000122.1:0-17183 GCA_035718265.1 Steroidobacteraceae bacterium
GCTCGGCACCAGCCACGACCTGCGCGTCGGGCAGAAGGTGTTCGCGATCGGCAACCCGTTCGGCCTCGACTGGAGCCTGACCACCGGCATCGTCTCGGCGCTGGACCGCTCGCTCGACAGCGAGAACGGCGGCGTGATCCGTCACCTGATCCAGACCGATGCGGCGATCAACCCGGGAAATTCCGGCGGACCGCTGCTCGACAGCGCCGGCCGGCTGATCGGCGTGAACACCGCGATCTACAGCCCCTCGGGCGCGAACGCCGGCGTCGGCTTCGCGGTGCCGGTCGACACGGTGAACCGCGTCGTGCCGCAGCTCATCGCCACCGGCCATTACGCGCCGCCCACGCTCGACGTCGAGGTGGACGACGCCCTGAGCCGCGCGATCGAACGGCAGCTCGGCGTCAGCGGCGTCGCGATCCTGCGCTCGCACGGCGGCAACTCGGGCCTGCGCGGCGCGCGCCTGGGACCGCGCAACACCATCGTGCCGGGCGACGTGCTGCTGTCGGTGGAGGGCAAGCCGGTCACCACGGCCGGCGAGCTCGCGGCCATCCTCGACGACTACAAGGTGGGCCAGCGCGTGCGCCTGGAAGTGTGGCGCGAAGGCCGGAAGATCTCCGTCGACGCCACGCTGATCTCCGGCGACGAGGGCTGATGCCGTCAGTCGCGCGCGTGCACGCGCACGCCCGCGACCCAGGTCTCGCGCACGGCGCGCTCGTCGCCCATCGTCATCTGCACGAACAGCGCCTCCTCGAGGCTCGCGCACTGGCGCATGCGGAACTCGATCGACGGTGTCGAGTGCAGGTCGAGTACCACGAGGTCCGCCTCGAGGCCCGGAGCCAGGCTGCCGACGCGATCCTCCAGGTGCAGCGCGCGCGCGCCGCCGCGGGTCGCCAGGTAGAAGGCGAGCGGCGCGCCGAGATCGTTGCCCAGCAGCCGCGCGGTGCCATACGCCTGGCCCAGCGTGCGCAGCATCGAGAACGACGTGCCCGCGCCGAGATCGGTGCCCATGCCGACGCGCACCGGCCGGCGTGCATCGAGCGCCCGGTGCAGGTCGAACGCGCCGCTGCCGAGGAACTGGTTGGACGTCGGGCAGTGCGCGAGCGCCGTGCCGCTGTCATGACAGCGCGCGAGCTGCGCGTCGCCGAGCCAGACCCCGTGTCCGAAGATCGCGCGCGGGCCCAGCTGCCCGTAGTGATCGTACACGTCGAGATAGTCGCGCCGTTCGGGATACAGCTCGCGGATCCAGGACACCTCGGTGCGATTCTCGGCGACGTGCGACTGCAGATAGGTGCCCGGGTGTTCGGCCCAGAGCGCGCCGGCCGCCGCCATCTGCTCGGGCGTGCTGCTGGCGGCGAACCGCGGTGTCACGGCGTAGAGCTGCCGGCCGCGCGCATGCCAGCGGCCGATCAGCGCCTTCGATTCGTCGTAGCCGCGCTGCGCGCCGTCGGTCAACGCGGCGGGTGCATGCCGGTCCATGAGCACCTTGCCGGCGATCATGCGCGTGTTCAGCGCCGCGGACGCCGCGAAGAAGGCGTCCACGGACTGCGGATGCACGGTGCAGAACACCGCCGCGGTGGTGGTGCCGGCGCGCAGGCATTCGCGCAGGAACAGCTGCGCGACCTCGCGCGCATGCGCGGCATCGGCGAACTGCTGCTCGGCCACGAAGGTGTATTCGTTCAGCCAGTCGAGCAATGGCTTGCCGCCGGCGCCGATGATGCCGATCTGCGGATAGTGCACGTGGCAGTCGATGAACCCGGGCAGCATCAGCGTGTGCGCGCCGTTCAGCCGGATGTCCACCCCGGGTGGCAGGCGCGCCGCGACTTCGCCGGCCGGTCCGAAGTGCGTGATGTGACCGTCGGCCATGGCGACGATGGCGTCCGGCTCGTAACGCATCGCCGCGGCGACGCCGGCGCGCAGCGGGTCGTCGACGAACGTCAGGGCCGCGCCGCGCAGCGCCGCCGGTAACTGCGAAGCCATGCGGCCTAATTTACGAGATCGGCGAGTGCGGCGCGCAGCTGATTCAGCCGCGGCGGCTTGCTGAGCACGCGGTCGATGTTCGGCGGAATGTCCTTCTCGTCGAGCAGCCGCTGGCCCCAGCCGGTGAGCAGGACGATCGGCGTCGCGGGTGACAGCGCCTTGATCGCGGCGGCCACCTTGCGACCATCGACGCGCGGCATGCCGAGATCGGTGATCACCAGCGCGAACGCCTTGTCCGTGCCGTGCGCGGCCGTGAAGGTCTCGATGCCGGCCTGTCCGCCGAGCGCGGTCTCGAGCTGGTGGCCTTCGGCTTCCAGCACGTCGCGCAGCGAACGGATCAGGATGGGGTCGTCGTCCACCACGAGGATGCGCAGCCGACGGCCGGGGACCGCGGCGGAGGCGCGCGGCGCGGTGGCTTCCGCGTCTTCGACCACGGCCGGGAAGATCATGCGCATGGTCGTGCCCCTGCCGGGCGCGCTGTCGATTTCCAGCCGCGCGTCGTGCCGCTGCAGCATGCCGTACACCGAGGCGAGCCCCAGCCCGGTGCCGCGCTGGCCCTTGGTCGTGAAGAAGGGTTCGATGCAGCGGCGCACCGTGTCCGCATCCATGCCGACGCCGGTGTCGCTGACCTCGACGATCACGTGGTGACGGCCGTCCTCGCCGGAGTTCGTGCGCGTGCGCAGCGTGAGCAGTCCGCCCTCCGGCATGGCGTCGACCGCGTTGAACACCAGGTTGGTGAGCGCGTCGCGGAATTCCACTTCGTCGCCCAGCACCTCCGGCAGCGCCGGATCGAGCTCCTGGCGCAGCTCCACCATCACGCCGCGTTCCTGCGGCAGCGCGCGCCAGCGCGGCTCGGTGAGCCGCAGCACCTGGGCGATCGAGCCCGCGATGTCGAGCCGCGAGAACGCGCGCGCCGCCTCGCGCGGGCGGTAGAACTCGCGCATGCGGTCGATGGTGCCGGCCACGTCCTCGATGGCGCGCCGGATGGTGGTGAGGCGCGTGCGACCCGCCTCCGAGAGCTGCGGCTCGGAGCTCTGCAGCAACTCCGAGTACAGGGAGATCGGCGAGATGGCGTTGTTGATGTCGTGCGCGATGCCGCTCGCCATCTCGCCGAGCGCGCGCAGCCGCTCGGTCTGCAGCACGGTCTGCTGGCTGCGCCGCAGGTCTTCGTAGGTGTGCTGCAGCGAGGCGTAGAGCTGCGCCTGGTGCGAGGCCAGCGCCACGTGCTCGCTCAACTGCTTGAGGAATTCGCAGTCGCCGCTCGAGAAGGCCTCCTTCTCGCGGCGCACGGCGATCACCACGCCGAACACGTGCGATTCGACGGTCAGCGGCGAGATGACCAGCGACAGCAGGCCTGCCTCGGCGAAACGGCGCGTGAACGGCGAGGCCACCTGCGCGGTGTCGGGTTCGTAGATCAGCGTGCCGTTGATGGCGCGGTACAGCCCGTTCTGGCCCACCGGGATGATGGTGCCGGGCGCGAGCCCCAGCAGCTGGAAGCGCGCCACGCTCGCCGCGCCGACGCTCTCCACGGTGACCGTGCCGTCGATCGCGTTGTGCAGGCAGACACAGCCGAAGTCGATCGGCATGTGTTCCTCGAGGCTGCGCAGCACCACCTGGAAAATGCTGTTCAGGTCGTGACGCGAGCCGATGCTGTGCGTGATCTGCTGCAGCAGCCCGAGGCGGCTCACCTGCGCGCTCATGCGCCGCTCGTACTGCTCGGTCTGGCCGAGCATGTGGTTGAAGGCGTCGGTGAGATCGTCGAGCTCGTTGATGCCCACCGGCGCGGCGCGCACGCGGTAGTCGTGGCGGTCGGAGACCAGCTTGGCAGTCGCGGCCAGCTCGAGGATCGGCGCCGACAGCTCACGCTGCAGGCGGCGCGACACGATCCACGCCGCGAGCAGCGCGAGCCCGATCACCAGCAGCGCCATCAGTGCGTAGAACACCAGCCGGTCGTAGAACGCGCTCATGTCCGAGCGCACGTACAGCGTGCCCAGCACGCGCTCGCCTTCGCTCACCGGCGCCACGCCGGTGAGCGCCGCGCCTTCGAAGCGGTAGCCGGCCCGGGTCAGGGTCGCGGGGACCGTGCCGTCGGGCGGCTCGTCGGGATAGGTCACGAACAGCTGGCCGTCGCGCCCGTACAGCGCCGCGGCGACGATGTGCGGATCGGCGCGGAACGCCTCGAGCACGCCGCGCGCATCGTCGGGATTGTCGAAGGCCAGCGCCGCGGTGCTGTTCGAGGCGATGGCCTCGCTGAGAATGCGCAGCTGCTGCAGGCTCGAGCTGCGGATCGCCAGCACCTCGCCCGCGAGGAACAGCACCGTGGTCACGAGCAGCGCAAAACCCGTGGTGATCAGGGTGATCCGGCTGAGCCTGCGCCGGATCGGGGTCGCCGCCGGGCTCACGAGTCACCCCCGGCGCCGATCACCTCCGCCGGGCGCAGCAGCTTGGAGCTGATGACCAGCTGGCTGGCGCGCGCCGCGGCGAGGTTGATGCGCATGCGGATGCGATTGTTGTCGGTGAACAGCACGATCATCGCGCCGCGTTCCTCGGCGCGCGGCGCGTCGGTCACCGTGAGCACGTGCCGGCCCTGCAGCACGTGCAACGCGTCGTCGAGCAGCGCCTGCTGGCCGCGCGCGATGAACACGATGTTGCAGTCGGTCGCCTCTGCCGCCTCGACGAGATGACGCGCCTCGAGCGGATGGCCGTTCAGCTTCTCGCCGCGCAACACGCCCTCGAGCGCGCCGGCGAACGGATCCTGGCCGACGACACAGATGACGAACGGCGCGTCCGGCGAGGCGAAGGCCGCGTCCGGCCACTCGACGAACTGGCTGAAGTTGAACAGGTAGACGGCCTTGACCTGGTACTCGCCGGCCGGCGCCGCCGGCAGCGCCGGCGAACAGAACAGCACCGCGGCCAGGCAGGCCGCGCCGATCCGCCGGCTCAGAGACGCCATTCAACTTTCACGTAGGCGGCGCGCTCCAGCGCGCCGCGCTCTTCCGGCGGCCCGAACTCCGCGTGCCGTTCATGGAGCAGGTTCTGGCCGACCAGCGACACGCTCCATTGATCCGACGCGTGCCATCCGAGGCGCAGGTCGATCTCCGAGTAACCGGCGATTCCTTCGCCGGTGATGATCAGGGGCAGGGAGCGGATGCGCGACTGGTAGCGGTACTGCGCGTCGATCTCGATGCCGCCCAGCGTCAGCGAGGAGTGCAGTCCGGCCATGTTGCGCGGCGTCGAGCCTTCCACCCACTCGTTGCGGTTCAGGTCCTCGCCGAGCGGCGTCAGGTCCATGTCGATGTACGAGTAGCTGGCGGTCAGCCGCCATTGCGGCAGCGGCTGCCACTCGACCAGCAGCTCGGCGCCGTAGGTCCGGCCATCCATCAGGTTGGTGCTCACCACCGGGATCACGGTGCGGCCGTCGGCCGGATCGATGAACGGATCACCGATTTCCAGCGATGCGAGCTGGTCGTAGTCGTTGTAGAACAGCGCCAGGTCCATCGAGAGCTTGTCGAGCGGTCGCCAGCGATAGCCGGCCTCCCAGGCGAGCAGTTCTTCGGGCTCGAAGTCCTCGTTGCCCAGCAGTCGGATCACCGGGTTGCCCGCCGGGTCGCTGATGTCCACCGCGATGTCGCGTTCGAAGCGCGTCGGCACGCGCACGGCGCGCGACACCGACGCCCACAGCGTCTGGTTCGGGTCCGGCACCCACGCCACGCGCAGGCTGGGCTGCACTTCGAAATCACTGAAATCATTGTGTTCCAGCTTGGTGCCGAGCGTCAGCCGCCAGGCGTCGGTGAGCGAGATCTGGTCCTGGATGAAGCCGCTGAACAGGTTGTCGTCCGACTTCTCCGGATCGAGCGCGAAGATCACGCCGGGACGATTGCGATTCGACGTCAGCCGGTAGCTCGCACCCCAGAGCACCTCGTGCCGGCCGCCGGCGGTGAAGTGCTTCTGGAAGTCGATGTCGAAGGTGTGCAGCGTGTCGACGAAGCTCGGGTCGTCGCGGCGGTTGTAGTCGTAGTAGGCGCGCAGCTGCACGTCGCCGCCGTCGCTCTCGCGGTGGCGCCAGCGCGCGAGCAGGTTGCCGCCGCTCAGGTCCATCTCGAGCGGACCGGCCGGGCCTTCGCGACCGATCACGGTGATCGCGGGTGCCAGCTGCCCGGCCTCCGCGCGGTAGGCGTCACCCTGCACGGTGAAGCTGTCCTGTGCGGCGCCGTCCCAGTCCGTGCGGAATCCGACGTGTCCCATGCGCCAGTCGTCGTCCTCGGTCACCGAGGGATGGTCGGTGCCGTCGCGGTCGAAGAACTTGCCGAACACGCGATAGTTCACGCCGCCGTCCGTCTCGGCGCCGTAGCGCAGGGCGGCCGAATACTCGTCGAAGGTGCCGACTCGCGCGGTCGCGAACAGGCCGTGGGTGTCACGCGCGCTGCGCGTCGTGATGTTGATGACGCCGTTGACGGCGTTCGAGCCCCACAGCGCCGCGCCCGGACCACGGATCACCTCGATGCGTTCGATATCGTCGATCAGGAAGTCCTGCACGTCCCAGGCCACGCCCGAGACCAGCGGCGTGTAGATGCTGCGCGTGTCCGACAGCACCAGCAGTTTCTCCGAATTCACGTTGCTGAAGCCGCGCGCACCGATGGCCCAGGCATGGGCGGTCTGCTGCCCCACGTGGATGCCGGGAACGTTGCGCAGCGCATCAGGGATGGTGATGGCACCCGAGCGGCGCAGGTCGTCGTGCGTGAGGATGGCGACCGCGGCGGCCGCATCGCGCAGTGGCTCGGTGGTCCGGGAGACCGACGTGACCTCGACGTTCATGAGCTCCTCGAAGCTCATGCGCTTGAGCGTGTCGAGCTCACCGGGTGTTGCGTTGTTCGCGGCGCAGGGCAGGGCCAACCATGCACCACATATGACAAACCAGGCCTTGCGTGCCAATCGCGTTCCTCCCTGTCGAACGACACGTCCATATTGCGCCTGCACAGCCTGACGGCCTACAGGGGTTTTTCCTACAAACCTCAGGTGACCGGAGACCTCGCGGGCAGCAGCTTGCGATTGCGCAGCAGGCCGGCAGAGATCAGCGTCACGAGGAGGCCCACCGGAAAAATCTCGATCAACGTGAACGCCATGCGGTAGATGGGGTTGCGATACATGCGCGCGAAGTCGGCGGCCTGCGCCGCCGCGCGTTCCATGGCCGCCGCGTCCGCGCCGCGCGCACGCGCTTCGTCGAGGATGAATTTCGAGTACGCCGCGATGAAGTCGTACTTGCTGAAGGCCATGCAGATTTCCCAGCCGATCACGTAGATCACGCCGGCCACCGCGCTGATGCCGAGGCCGAGCAGCACGCCGCGACCGAAGGTGATCGTGCCGCCCAGCGCGCGATCGCGATACTGCCTGATGCCGACGAACACCATGCTGAATGCCAGCAGCATCAGCGTGTATCCGAGCAGCATGCTGTGATTCATGTGCCCGTCCGCCGGCAGCGTCAGCATGTAGACCAGCCAGGGAAGACTCACGATCAGGCCGGCGATGATTCCGTAGCGCAGGATGAACGGGGCCATGTCGCACCTCTTTTATTTGTATGAATTGTCGTCGACGCCGCCATTGAACTGCGCCCGGCCTCCGCCGGCAACCATCGGAATCGGTGATTCGGCTGGGGTCACCCGGGCACGGTCGGGTCACCGCATGCGGCGGCCGCGCGATGCGGCCGCCACCGGCCGGAGGCCGCGAACACTAACTACCGAGCACTGCGGCGGCTTCCTACAGCGGGCGGCGGGGCCGGCCAGTCACCGGGAACGCAGGGTCGCTTTACTGTGGCGCAACAACGGCATAGCGCCGGGGGTGTTCCATGCGCCACTCGAGATTTCCACCAGCCGCATCGCTGCTCACGCTGCTCACGCTGGCTTCATGCCAGGTGGGGCCCACGGACCGCGGACCCGCGCCGTCACCGCCCCAGACCCTGGGCCCGAACCCGACCCTGGATGCGCCGGACAAGCAGACCATCCCGATCGTGCAGGTGGCCGAGGCCAAGGGCTGGCCCGCGGGAGCCACCCCCCGCGCACCCGACGGCATCGAGGTGCAGGCCTTCGCCTCGGGACTGACGCATCCACGCTGGCTGTACACACTGCCGAACGGCGACGTGCTGGTCGCGGAAACCAACGCGCCCGAGCGTCCCGAGGACGGCAAGGGCATCAAGGGCAAGGTCATGCGCGCCATGCAGGAGAAGGCCGGCGCCGGCGTGCCCTCGCCGGATCGCATCACGCTGCTGCGCGACGCGGACGGGGACGGCGTCGCGGAGCTCAAGACCGAATTCCTGGGCGGGCTGCATTCGCCCTTCGGCATGGCGCTGATCGGCGAGGATCTGTACGTCGCGAACACCGACGCCATCGTCAAGTTCCACTACACGCCCGGCGCGACACGCATCGACGGTCGCGGCAGCCGGCTCACGGACCTGCCCGGCGGCGACATCAACCACCACTGGACCAAGAACATCATCGCCAATCGCGACGGCACCAGGCTCTACGCCACCGTGGGCTCGAACAGCAACGTGGCCGAGAACGGCATGGCCGTGGAGGACGGCCGCGCCGCGATCTGGGAAGTGGACGTGGCCACCGGCGAGAAGCGCCTGTTCGCCACCGGCATCCGCAATCCGAACGGCATGGCCTGGGTGCCGCAGACCGGCGAGCTGTGGACCGTGGCGAACGAGCGCGACGAGCTGGGCAACGATCTCGTGCCTGACTACCTCACCTCGGTGAAGCAGGGCGCGTTCTACGGCTGGCCATACAGCTACTATGGCCAGCACGTCGATGCCCGCGTCGAGCCGCCGCGGCCCGATCTCGTCGCGAAGGCCATTCCGCCGGACTACGCGCTGGGCGCGCACGTCGCGGCGCTGGGCCTGGCCTGGGCGGGAGAGACCGCGCTGCCGGCGCAATTCGCGCACGGCATGTTCATCGGCGAGCACGGCTCGTGGAACCGCGAGATCCCCGCCGGATACAAGGTGGTGTTCGTGCCGTTCGCGGATGGCAAGCCGCAGGGCATGCCGGTCGACGTGCTGACCGGATTCGTGAGCAACCAGGGCGAGGCCTGGGGTCGGCCGGTGGGCGTGGCGTTCGACAATCGCGGCGCGCTGCTGGTCGCCGACGACGTGGGCAACACGATCTGGCGGGCCGCGACGCCCGGCAAGCAGGTGGCCGCTAACGCTCCACGTTGACGACGTCGGCCGAGCCGTCCTTCAAGAGGTCGGCCAGCGCCTGCGGCGGCACGTCGCGCCACTCGACGCCGAGGCGGGGATGCTCGGCGCGCACCACGCGTGCGCCGAGCTGGATGCCCGGAGATTGGTTCGCGGTGATGAAGATCTCGACGCGCAGCGTGGTGAATGCCGGCAGCTCGGCCGCGCATTCGATCAGTGCGCCGCTGATGCTCAGGTTGCGCATGCGTCCGTCCTCGACGCGGCCCTGCGGCAGCGCCAGGCGCACGGGCAGATCCACCGGCATGCGCGGTCCCCAGCGACGTTCGGCGCGCGGCTTCGAGTCGGCGTCCATGGCGCCGGACTATGGCACAGCGCCGGGCGGGCCGGCAGCTACTTGCGCAATCTGTCGAGCAGTACCGGGTCGGCGTGACCCAGCGTCGCACTGCGGGCTTCGATCTCGCCCCGGGGTGACAGCAGTGCGATCACGGTGGAGTGATTGAAGTCGACGCCCGGCAATTGCCGGTACTGCACGTCCAGCAGCGCGGCGATGCTGCGCACCGTGGCCGCATCCGCACGCGCCAGCACCCAGCGGGAGGTATCGATGCGCCGGGTCTCCGCCAGCTCGCGCAACGCCGCGGGCGTATCGCGTTCGGGATCGATCGAGATCATCAGCACACGCAGGTTGGCGCGCTGCGCCGCGGTCAGTTCGCGTTCGGTGGCGCGCAGCGTGTCGATGATCAGCGGGCAGGTGGCGGGGCAGCTGGCATAGAACATCGTGACCAGCACCGGTTTGCCACGATAGAGGTCGAGGCCCTGTGGCCGGCCGGCCTGGTCCGTGAGGCGCGCTTCGAGCTGGTAGATGGACATCGGCGGGTCGCCGTCGCGCGCCAGTGCCGGGACTGCTCCGGACAGGCAGATCAGCAGCAGTTTGACGAGTCTCATGGGCGTGCTCCGTCCGTCACGCAGCGGAACCCCATGCTGCCGGAGGTGTAGCCGGCCTTCATGCTCGACAGCGTGGCGATGCGCATCAGCATGGCGTAGTTCTCCTTCTGCTCGAACGTCAACGCGCCACTGCCGCAGAAGCGGTCGGTATCGGGATCGCCCTGTTCGCGGTTGTCCGACGAGACCAGCATCGAGCCCAGGTCCTGGACCCACTCCCAGACCAGCCCGTGGATGTCGCGGATGCCGTAGTAGTTGGGCTCGCCGCGGCCGACCTCCGGCAGGGCGCCGCTGGCAGGCCGCGCATACCAGTCGAGGATGCGCTGCCGCCATTGGGGATCGTCGCGCGCATCGGCGCGGTCCTTGCCCGCCGCGGCCACCCACTCCCACTCGTACCAGGTCGGCAGTCGAGCGCCTCGGGCCTCGCAATAGGCATTGGCCGCGAACCAGCTCACGCGCGTCACCGGCTGTCGTTCGCTGCCGGCGGCCGGTGTGCCGGCCTCGGCCCAGTGCTGCAGATAGGCCTCGTCGGCGAACACGCGCGCGACGCGGTCGCGGCGCCAGCGCGGATGGGCGGCGACGAACCGCGCGAAGTCGGCATTGGTGACCGGCAGGCGATCCATGCGGAACGCCGCCACCGTGGCCGTCTTCGTGCCTGGCGCCGGCGGCAGCACGGTCTCGAAGGTCGCCGCGGGCACCGGCGCCGCGGAGGGCGCTGGTGCCGCGCTCGTGGCGCCCGCCAGGACCAGCATCGCGAACGCGATGTATGGCCGCGTGCGCATCAGTGAGCGGCCCCCTCGGGTCGCTTCGTGGTGGCGCGTACCGCTTCCACCTGCTCCTTGCTGATCACGCCGTCGTCGTTGCCCCAGGAGTTGAGCACGTAGGTCAGGATGTTGGCGATCTCGTCGTCGTTGAGCTGGCTCATCGGCGGCATCACCGAATCGAAAGTCTTGCCGTTCACGGTGATCTTGCCGGTGAGGCCGTTGAGCGCGATGCCGATCGCGCGCTGCGGATCCTTCATCAGATAGTCCGACTTCGCCAGCGGCGGGAACACGTCCGGAATGCCCTGGCCGCTGTCCTGGTGGCAGACCGAGCAGGTGCCCTTGAACAGCACGGCGCCGGCCGCGATCTGCTGCGCCTTGGTGAGTTTGCCGGCCGCCCTGGCTTCGGCCGCCGCCGCGACCGGCGCGAGGTCGCCGACCTTGTCGCTCAGGTACACCTCGTCGGCCTGCTTGCCGGAGTAGATGTCGGCGCGCGCATCGCCCGCGACTTCCATGATGGCGAGCGCGCCCTTGTTGAAGGCGCGGAAGATCGAGTGGTCGACCATGATGTAGTTGCCCGGCACCTCGGTGTGGAACTCGACGATCACGGCGCCGCCCGCCGGGATCAGCGTGGTCTGCACGTTCTCCTGCGGATGCGTGCCGCCTTCCTGCTGCACCTTGTCGAAGATCTCGCCGATCACGTGGAAGCTGGAGACGAGGTTCGGGCCGCCATTGCCGACGAACAGCCGGATGCGCTCGCCGGTTTTCGCTTTCAGCGCATTCGGTCCGGTCAGCGCGGTCTCCGAGCCGTTGAACAGCACGTAGGTCGGGTTCTCGTCGATGGCCTTCTGCATGTCGAAGGCCTGCACGCCTTTCTCGCGGTACTTGCCGACCGTGTAGAAGTCGCCCTGCATCACGTAGTACTCGTGGTCGACGGGCGCCAGTCCTTCCGGCGGCTCGACCAGGATCAGGCCGTACATGCCGTTGGCGACGTGCATGCCCACGGGCGCGGTCGCGCAGTGATAGACGTAGATGCCCTGGTTCAGCGCCTTGAACGTGAACTGCGACTGGTGCCCCGGCGCGGTGAAGCTCGAGGCCGCGCCGCCGCCCGGCCCGGTGACGCCGTGCAGATCGATGTTGTGCGGCATCTTGCTGTCGGGATGGTTCTTGAGATGGAACTCCACCGTGTCGCCCTGGCGCACGCGGATGAAGCTGCCGGGCACCGTGCCGCCGAACGTCCAGAACGTGTACTTCACGCCCTCGGCGATCTCGCGCTCGATTTCGCGCACCTCGAGCTCGACGATGACCTTGGCGGGAGCATGGCGGCCGGTGGGCGGTGGCACGAGGGGGGGACTCGTGAGCACCGCTTGCACCGGCTCGCCCTGCGGAGGACCGAAATCGCCGGAGCGCGAGCCGCCGGTGTCGGCGGTCGCGGCACGGTTGCCGGACGTGGGGTCCTGGCCGCAGGCCGCGAACCACGTCGCGCCGAGCAGCAGGGTGACAAGCGCCAACCAATTCTTCGTCATATCGTCCTGGCCTCCGGTTCAGGGCTGACAGTCTGCGATCGTCGGACCAACACTACATTGACGCAGGTCAGTCGCGGCGTGGATTGCGACACGACCCGCGACGCTGCGCTTACGCAGTACTACGTATGAACATGAGGAACCTTCCTGTGCGCCGCGCGCGCCTGGCGCAATCGTGATGTGCCGCGTGTCGATGCACGTCGCTTCGAGTTATCTTGAACGCATGGACACGAACGCGCGCACGGTGCCTGCAATGGAGTGGGATCCGCAATCCGGGCAGGCGATCCACGACCCGGTGGCAAACTACGACGCCATGCGCCGGCGCTGCCCGGTCGCGCACAGCCAACTACTGCACTGGTCGCTGTTCCGTCACGCGGACGTGGTGCGCGCGCTGGACCAGCCGGAAATCTTCAGCAACGAAGTGTCGACCCACCTGTCGGTGCCGAATGGCATGGATCCGCCCGTGCACACGGGATACCGGCGCATCATCGATCCGTATTTCTCCGCGCAGCGCATGCGCGCGCTGGAGCCGGCCTGCCGGCGCATCGCCGCCGGGCTGCTCGATGCGGTGCCGGCCGATGCGGCGGTCGAGGTCATGGAGACGCTGGCCGAACCGTTTGCGCTGCGCGCGCAGGCGGCATTCCTCGACTGGCCGGCGGAGCTGCACGCGCCGCTGCGCGAGTGGGTGTGCGCGAACCACGCGGCCACGCGCTCGCGCGATCCGGCGGCCACGGCCGCCGTGGCGCTCGCGTTCGACCGGCACATCCGCGCCGTGCTCGAAGCCCGCCGCCGCGGCGCAGTCACCGGCGACGACGTCGCCTCGCGGCTGATGCGCGAGCGCATTGAAGGCCGCGAGCTTACCGAGGCGGAGATCGTCAGCATCCTGCGCAACTGGACCGTGGGGGAGCTCGCGACCATCGCCGCCAGCGTCGGCATCCTCGTGCACTTCTTCGCGCAGCGCCCCGAGGTCGTGCGGCGCCTGCGCGCCGACACCGGCCTGCTTCCCGCGGCCATCGACGAGATCCTGCGCATCGATCCGCCGCTGATCGCGAGCCGGCGCAAGACGAAGTGCCCGGTGACCGTGGCGGGCCAGTCCCTCGGCGCGGGCGAGCGCGTGACGCTGTTGTGGGCCTCCGCCAACCGCGACGAACGCACCTGCGGCGATCCCGACGAGTTCCGCACGGATCGCGACCCGGAGCTGAACCTGCTGTACGGCCGGGGTCTGCACGTCTGCCCGGGCGCGCCGCTCGCGCGCCTGGAGCTGCGCGTGTTCGTCGAGGAATTCCTGGCGCGCGGCTTCGAGCCGCAGGTGGTGGCGGCGCCCGCGCCGGTCCGCGCGATCTATCCCGGCAGCGGCTTCGCCACCCTGCACGTGCGCTTCGGCGCGCCGTCATCTAGTTAGCCACGTACGGCGCCCCTGGGCCGCCGTTGACCGGCGGCACGGCCCGGCGCAGCATGCGCTCTTTCGCCGGGGCCTCCATGCGCGTACTCGCGATCAACTGCGGCAGCTCGTCCCTGAAGTGTTCGCTGATCGACACCGGCGGCGGCGCGCGCCTGTTCGATGCGCGCATCGAGAACGTGGGCGGCGCGCACGCCACGATCGCGATCGACGGCGGCGAGCCCGTGCCCTGCGCGGCGCCCGACCAGGCGGCGGCCGTCGGCAAGGTGTTCGATGAGCTGCAACGGCGCGCGGACCTGGCGCAGCCCGAGGCGGTCGCGCATCGCATCGTGCACGGCGGCGAGTCGTTCCGCGTTCCGGTACGGGTGACGGACGAGGTGCTCGAGCGCATCGCCGCGCTCGACGAGCTGGCACCGCTGCACAATCCGCCTGCCGTGGCGGCGCTGCGCGCCGCGCGGGCGCGCCTCGCGCTGCCGCAGGTGGCGGTCTTCGACACCTCGTTCCACGCCACGCTGCCGCCGCGTGCGCGCGATTACGCGCTGCCGGGTGAGCTGCGGCAACGTTTCGGCATCCGCCGTTTCGGCTTCCACGGCATCAGCCATGCGCACGTCATGCGCGCCACGGCGCAGTTCCTGCGCCGCCCGCCGCAGGAGCTGCGCATCGTCTCCTGCCATCTCGGCAGCGGCGCCAGCGTCGCGGCCATCGAATACGGCCGCAGCGTCGAGACCAGCATGGGCATGACGCCGCTCGAGGGACTGGTCATGGGCACGCGCGCCGGCGATCTCGATCCGGGCGTGCTGCTGCATCTGCTGCGCGACGGCGGCTTCGACGCGCCGCGGCTCGACGAGCTGCTCAATCGCCACTCCGGGCTCAAGGGCCTGACCGGCACCAACGACGTGCGCGACATCGAGCAGCGCGCCGCCGGTGGCGAGGAGGCCAGCCGCGCCGCGCTCACGCTGTTCGCGCACCGTGCGCGCAAGTACATCGGCGCGTACGCGGCCGTCATGGGCGGCGTGGATGCCATCGTGTTCACCGGTGGCATCGGCGAGCACAGCGCGCTGCTGCGCAACCGCATCCTGCAGCGCCTCGATTTCCTCGGCGCGCGGCTCGACGACGATCTGAACGCCGACGCGCGCGTCGACGCGGCGCACCCGGTGGCGCGCATCTCGAGCGAAGGCGGCGTCGCGTTGCTGGTGGTCAGCGCCGACGAGGAGGCGGAGATGGCGGGCGCGGCCGCGGCGCTGCTGGCGAAGGCGCCGGCCGCCGCCGACCGGCGCGTGCCCATCGCGGTCTCCGCGCGGCACGCCCACCTGACGCAGGCCACGCTCGAAAAGCTGTTCGGCGCCGGGTACACGCTGCAGCCGCGCGCGCCGCTGTCACAGCACGGACAGTTCGCGGCGCGCGAGTGCGTGGCGCTGATCGGGCCGCGCGGCCGCATCGACAACGTGCGCGTGCTCGGGCCGCCGCGCGCCGCCGACCAGGTGGAGATCTCGCGCACCGACGAATTCGTGCTCGGCATCGACGCGCCGGTGCGCATCTCGGGCGACCTGGCGAACACGCCGGGCATCACGCTCGAAGGCCCGCGCGGCCGCGTGCGCATCGAGCACGGCGTGGTGTGCGCGCGCCGCCACATCCACATGAACCCCGACGATGCGCGGCGGCTCGGGCTCGCCGATCACGCCAGCGTGCGCGTGCGCGTCGACGGCGACGGGCGCGACCTGGTGTTCGAGGACGTGGTGGTGCGCATCCGCCCGGATTTCCAGCTCGAGCTGCATCTCGACACGGACGAGGCGAACGCCGCCGGCGTCACGCCGGGCATAACCGGCGAGTTGCTGGCCTGACGGGCGCGGGCCATCGCGCCCGCATCACGTGAGCTTCAGGAAAATGCCGAGCGGGTGGTGCGCGCGCGCCACGCTGACGATGAACAGGAACACGGTCAGCGCCGCGACGTAGCACAGCGCACGCGCCCGGCGCGTGCGCGCGCGTTTCAGCGCGAACGTGCCGAGCCCGATGTACACCACCAGCAGGCACACCTTCACCGTCAGCCAGGCGTGCACGAACGGATACTGGTGCAGCAGGGTCGCGAGCATCAGCGCCGCGGTCAGCAGCACGGTGTCGACCAGGTAGGTGAGGTAGCGCAGCGGCGCCCACATCGGCCAGCTTGCGCCGCCGAGCACACCGGCGCCGCGCAGCGCGAACAGCGAACCACTCACGAGCACGGCGCAGATGTGCACCCAGCGGATTTCAGGATAGAACTCGAGCATCGAGCGCCTGGACGTTCCTCACTTGCGGACCGGCTCGATTGTGGCAGGAACCTCGCGGGATTCCTGCCTCCTCAGCCACAGCCGCGCGACGAACCAGGCCAGCGACAGCGCGCCGACGCTGAAGATCACGTCGCCGGGCACGCGCATCCACACCAGCAGGTGGATGATGGGCTTCTGCATGAGCTCGGCCGAACGCGCATACCAGTAGCCATGGTCGATCGCGGCGCCCAGCTGGATCACGCCGATGGGCAGCAAGGTCAGCAGCGCCATGCCGGCGAGGCCGATGTTGAACGACCAGAAGCTGGTCTTCAGCACGCGCTCGTCCCAGGCCACGTTCGGCTTGAGGCCGCGCAGGCAGAACAGCATGAGCCCGATGCCGAGGAAGCCATACACGCCGAACAGCGCCGTGTGCCCGTGCAGCGGCGTCAGGTTCAGGCCCTGCATGTAATAGAGCGGCAGCGGCGGATTGATCAGGAAGCCGAACAGTCCCGCACCCAGCACGTTCCAGAAGGCGACCGCGGTGAAGAACAGGATGGGCCAGCGGTACTTGTGCATCCACGGCGTGGCCTGGCCGAGCTTGAATGTCTGGTACGCCTCGAAGCCGATGAAGGCCAGCGGCACCACCTCCAGCGCCGAGAAACTCGCGCCCAGCGCGATGACCGAGGTGGGCGTGCCCGTGAAGTACAGGTGGTGCAGCGTGCCGAGCACGCCGCCCGCCAGGAACACGATGGTCGCGAACAGCACGGCCGTGGTCGCGCTGCTCGCGCGCAGCAGGCCCAGCCGCGTGAACAGGAAGGCAATCACCGCGGTGGCGAACACCTCGAAGAAGCCTTCCACCCACAGGTGCACCACCCACCAGCGCCAGTACTCGACCAGCGAGATGTGCGTGTGCTCGCCCCACATGAGGCCGGCGCCATAGAAGAGACCGATGCACACGGTGCTGGCGAACAGCAGCGCGACGATGCTCTTCGATTCGCCACCCTTCCGGATGGCCGGCCACAGCGCGCGGCCCACCAGCGTCAGCCAGATGCCGAGCCCGGCGAACAGGAAGATCTGCCAGAAGCGGCCGAGGTCGACGTATTCCCAACCCTGGTGACCGAACCAGAAGTTCTTCGCCAGGCCGAGCTTCTGCATCAC
>DASTHJ010000123.1:0-19966 GCA_035718265.1 Steroidobacteraceae bacterium
GGCGAGCACAGCACGCAGACGTTTCCGCTGAAGCTCACCGAGTTCAGGGGCCAGAAGGTCGAGCAGTTCAGCTTCACGAACGAGGCGGCCGCACGCGACGTCGAGCAGTTCATCAAGGACGCCGCGCAGGGTTTCCTGCACGTCGTTTCCATCGAGCGCAAGCAGCGCCGCCGCAATCCGTCGCCGCCGTTCACGACTTCCACGCTGCAGCAGGAAGCAGCGCGCAAGCTCGGCTACTCCGCGCAGCGCACCATGCGCCTCGCGCAGCAGTTGTACGAAGGCGTGGATTTCGGCGAGGGCAGCATCGGTCTCATCACCTACATGCGAACCGACTCGGTCAACCTGGCCGTGGACGCGGTGCGCGAAATGCGCGAGGTCATCGCCAGGGAGTACGGCAGGGAGGCGGTCGCGGACGAACCGCGCGTCTACAAGACCAAGTCGCGCAATGCGCAGGAGGCGCACGAGGCCATCCGCCCGACCTCCGCCGCGATCCTGCCCTCGAGGCTCGACGGCAAGATCGACCCGGACCAGTACCGCCTGTATTCACTCATCTGGAAACGCGCCGTGGCATCGCAGATGTCGCATGCGCTGTTCGATACCGTGGCCGTCGATCTGCAGCCGGGTGCCGAAGGCCAGGCGGGCGCCGGCACCACGCTGCGCGCCAACGGCTCCACGCTGGTCAAGCCGGGCTACATCGCCGTCTACCAGGAAGACGTCGATGACGGGAAGGCGGACGAATCCGACCGCATCCTGCCCGCCATGAAGGACGGCGACGTGGTGACGTTGCTCAACGTGCACGGCGACCAGCACTTCACCGAACCTCCGCCGCGCTACTCGGAAGCGTCGCTGGTCAAGGCGCTCGAGGAGCACGGCATCGGCCGTCCGTCCACCTACGCGACCATCATCTCCACGCTCAAGGACCGCGAGTACGTGGAGATGGACAACCGCAGGTTCATACCCACGGACATCGGCAAGATCGTCAACGGTTTCCTGTCGAAGCACTTTCACAAGTACGTGGAATACGGTTTCACGGCCTCGCTCGAGGACGAGCTGGATGCCGTGTCGCGCGGCGAGGAGGACTGGACCCAGCCGCTGAAGAAATTCTGGAAGCCGTTCGTCTCGCAGGTGGACCACGTCGAGAAGAACGTCACGCGCGAGGAAGTCGCGCAGGCGCGCGAGCTCGGCAAGGACCCGGTGAGCGGCAAGCCGGTCACGGTGCGCATGGGTCGCTACGGACCGTTCGTGCAGATCGGCACCAAGGACGACGAGGAGAAGCCGAAATTCGCCGGGCTGCGTCCCGGGCAGAAGATGGACAGCATCAAGCTGCCGGAGGCGCTCGAGCTGTTCAAACTACCGCGCAAGCTCGGCGAGATGGGGGATGGCCACGCGATCGTCGCCAAGGTCGGGCCTTTCGGGCCCTACATCCAGTTCGCCGCCAAGGGCTTCGTGTCGCTGAAGCCGCCGGACGATCCATACACCATCGAGCTGCCGCGCGCGCTGGAGCTCATCCAGCAGAAAAAGATCGCGGACGCCAACCGGTTGATCCAGGACTTCGGCGTGGACAACATCAAGGTGCTGAACGGCCGGTATGGCCCGTACATCACGGATGGCAAGCGCAACGCGCGCATTCCCAAGGACGCGGATCCCAAGGCCGTGACGCTCGAGCAATGCCGCGAGCTGCTGGCCGCCGCGCCGCCGCGCGGCAGCCGCTTCGGCCGGCGCAAGACCGCGGCACCGGCCGCCCAACCGGCCACACCCGTTGCCGCGGATGCGGCCAGGCCGTCGGGCAAGACCGGCGGCAAGAGCGCGAAATCCGCGACGGCGACTCCCAAGCCGGAGAAGAAAGTCGCCGCGAAGAAGAAGGGCGGCGCCGCGAAGAAGACCGCGGCCAGGCGCAAGAAATCCTGAGCGCCGGCGCCGCCGATCGCGACCGCCTCAGGCGGCGCGATCCACGCGCGCGATGAAGCAGCCCGCCTGAGCGTGTCGCACGTGCAACCACTCGGCGGCGTGATCCTCGAACAGCATGCGCATCTGCGCCTCGGCCGGCACATCGTCGCGCGCCGACAGCTGCGTCACGCGCGATCCGCTGGTCCGCGCTTCGAAGGCCAGCGGCAGCGCGCGCAGCGCCTCGGGGAATCCTGCGCCCGCGTACGCCGCGCAAGCGCGCGCGTGCACGAACACGGGGCCGGGGGCCATCAGGTTTCCCGGTCCTGGCGGTCGATACGTGAACAGCAGGCGTTCCTCCCGGCCTGCGACGAACGGCCGCAGGCAGCAGCGGCAGGGACCGGTACCGGTGGCGACTTCCAGGTGCGCCGGGTGACCGTAATCGGGCGAGCGGCGCGTGCGCCGCACTTCATCGGCGATGTGCTGTGGGATGCCGCGGACGACGTAGCTCATGGCGTGCTCCTTTTATATGGAGCAGCCTCGCGCAATCCTCGTGCGGCGACGACCCGAAACTTGCGCTCAGCGTTCGGGCGGCGGCGTGGGCACCATCGGGCCTTCGTGCACGGCACACTGACGAATCGTGCCGAGCGCATCCGTGTGGTAGCTCAACTCACCTTCGGCCGTCCTCGCCACCAGGCGAAAGCCCGGCACCAGCGCCTGCGCATAGGTGGTGCCCGGCTCGGGACATCCCAGGGCGGCGCTCGGCCAGGTGACCTGCTCGACTTGCGACAGCACGACCGCGCTCTCCGCGACCTTGAAGCGCCGCGCCGCGTCCGCGACCACCGCGCGACGCACGCCGCGCGGCACGGACGCCGCGGAAACCGGCTTGCCGATCGGCTGGTCATTGAGTGCGGGGTTCGGAACTGGCAGGCGCGTCGGCGGCGCGACTCCGGTGGGCGCCGGCGTCTTTTCCCCGGCCGACACCGTGCAGGCCACGAGGCCGGCGAACCACAGCGATGCGAGGATCTTTCCCATGTGCTGCTCCTGTGCGCGACAGTGTATAAACGCGGCGCCAGGCGAAAAAGGCCATGAAATACCGCCACCAGTACCATGCCGGGAATTTCGCCGACGTCCACAAGCACGTCCTGCTGATCGAAGTCCTCGACTCCCTGGCGCGCAAGGACAAGGGGTTCCTGTTCGTCGACACGCACGCCGGGCGCGGAGCCTACGAGCTGCATCCAGGCGACGCGCGACACCCGGCAGAATGGCAGTCCGGCGCCGGGCGCCTGCTCGCCGCCCCGCTGCTCCATCCGGCGCTGACGCGCTACCGCGACATCATCGCCAGCGGCGTGCATGGGGGCAGCCTGGACTACCCCGGGTCGCCGGCGATTGCCATGCGGCTGCTGCGCGCCGTGGATCGCGCGGCGTTCTTCGAGACGCAGCGAGACGAGGCGGGCGCACTGCGCAGGTCGTTGCAGGGGCCGGCACGCGGCCGCGTCGCGAGCGCCGACGGGTTCGCGGGCCTGCGCGCACTGCTGCCGCCACCGGAGCGCCGCGGCTGCGTACTCATCGATCCGCCCTACGAGGAGCGCGCCGACTTCGCGCGCGTGCACGACACCGTGCTCGACGCCTTGCAGCGCTTCCCGACCGGCGTGCTGCTCGCCTGGCTGCCGCTGAAACTGCGTGCCGATTTCGACGCGTGGTTCGGCGCACTGGCGCGCGCCGTGACCCGCCCGCTGCTCGCGTCGCTGTTGTGGCTGCATCCGCCCGACTCGCGCGCGGCGCTGAACGGCTCCGCGCTGGTCGTGGTGAACCCGCCCTATCTACTCGATCAGCGCCTGCGCGAGTGGCTGCCGGAGCTGCAACGCGCGCTCGGCGCCGCGACCGCCGGCAGCGAAGTGCTCACTCGAAACGCACCCGGCTGACGAGCTCGTCGGCCAGCGCGTCGGGCACCACGCCGTCGCGGCTCAGCACCGCGATGCTGCCCTTGCCGGCCGGCAGCAACACGCCCTGCAGTCCGTACCGCGCGAACTTCTTGCGCCAACGCACGTGATCGTGCGGCAGCAGCATGATGGTGCGCGGGCCCTCGGCGGTGCGCACCACCAGGTGCGCGATCGGCCGGCCGCGGAACGGACAGGGATAGCCGTACACGACCGGCAGCGAGGTATCCAGGTGCGCGCCGGCGGTGCGCAGGATCTCTGCGATCTCCTCGGGCGAGAGGCGCTGGCTCGCACCCCAGCTGTCGGCTTCCTCCTCGACGTGCGTGACCACGTCGCGCGCCAGCGCCGTGGCGGGCCGCAATACCCAGGCACCGCCCGCGAGCAGCACGCCGAGCACCAGCGAGGCCGCGAGCGCGAAGCGCCGCACGGGACGTGCCCGCGGGCGGAAGCGCTCCAGCGGCAGTTCCAGCGCGGCGTGCACACGCCCATCCAGCGCGAGCGTCTCGTCGCGGAAACGGCGACATTCCGCGCAGCCGGCCAGGTGCGCCGCCACCTCCTCGGGCAGATGTTGCGGATCGGCGCCGATGTGCAGGCGCGCGTGCCGGCAGTCTGCTGCCGTGCCGCTCATTCCACGTCCTCCGCGGGCTCGAGCCCGTAAATGGTGCGCAGCCGGTTGCGCGCCCGGAACAGCCGCGTCAGCACGGCGGCCTGGGTGAGCTTCAGTTCGCTGGCGATCTCGCTGGTGCTCAGTCCGCCGAGCACTTGCATGACCAGCGGCTCGCGGTACTCGTCCGGCAATTGCATGATGGCGCGTCTCAGGTCGACGAGGCCGGCGTCGCCGTCGCTGGCCAGGGCAGGATCGCCGAGCGCCTCGACTTCATCCACGTCGACGGTAGGCAGGCGCTTGCGCTCGAACAGCCGGGCATGCTCGCGGCGCACGATGGTGAACAGCCACGGACGCGCCGCCGCCGGATCCTTGAGCTCGTCGCGGGATTTCCAGGCTCTGATGAGAGTCTCCTGCACCACGTCTTCGGCCACCTGCCGATCGCGCGCCAGCCAGTAGGCAAAGCGCAGCAGGTCCGGACGCAGCATCTCGAGGAGACGCGTGAAGGTGCCAGCCACCGTCGTTCCGCGCGAGGCTGCGTTCATGTATAAGACCGCCCGGATGGGCCGCTTATTTCAGCCACGATGAACACGCCGGATCAGTACGGGGTGGTGGGTCATCCGATCAGTCACAGCTGGTCGCCTTTCATCCACGGGCTGTTCGCCAAGCAGACGGATCAATCGCTCGTCTATCGACTGTATGACATAGCGCCCGGCAATTTCCGCGCCCAGGTGCTGGAATTCTTCACGCGCGGCGGCCGCGGGCTGAACGTGACCGTACCACACAAGGAAGCGGCGGCGGAGTTGGCCAACGAGCTGACCGCGCGGGCCGACCGGGCCGGAGCGGTCAACACCCTGGTCCTGAGCCAGGATCACACGCTGCTCGGCGACAATACCGACGGGCATGGCCTGGTGACCGACCTGCGCAAGAACCTCGGGCTGCAGATCACCAACGAGCGGCTGCTGATCCTCGGCGCCGGCGGCGCCACCCGCGGGGTGGTCGAACCGCTGCTGGCCATGAACCCCGTCGAAGTGGTGATCGCCAATCGCACGCCGCAGCGTGCCATCAACCTGGCCTCGCTGTTCGCCGATCTCGGCGCGGTGCGCGGCTGCGGCTTCGAGGACGTCGGCGACGAGCCATTCGACATCGTCATCAACGCCACGGCCGCCGGACTCAGCGGCTCGGTACCCAACGTGGACAGCAGCGTCATCGCGGCGCACACGGTCTGCTACGACATGAGCTACAGCAAGTCGGCGACGCCGTTCGTGACCTGGGCCATTGAACAGGGCTGCGCACGCGCCCATAAAGGCTGGGGCATGCTGGTGGAACAGGCCGCGGAGTCGTTCACGTTGTGGCGCGGAGTGCGCCCGGACACCGAGCCCGTGCTCGCCGCGCTGGGAATGAAATAAAGATGAGTGAAGCCCTGATCCGCGGGACTGCGCTGCCCGCCTTCGATCGTATTCGCCCGGCGGACGTGGAACCCACGATCCGCGAACTGCTGGAACGCAATCGCGGCGAAGTCGCGGCGCTCGAGACGCAACCGCGCCCGACGTTCGAGAACACGGTGCTGCCGCTGGAGCAGCTGTCGCATCGCCTGTCGCGTACCTGGTCGCCGATCAGCCATCTCAATGGCGTGCTGAACTCCGAGGAGCTGCGCGCCAGCTACAACGCCTGCCTGCCGCTGCTGTCCAACTACTGGACGGATCTGTCGCAGAGCGAGCCGCTGTACCGTGCCTACCGCGCGATCGCCGACGATCCGGCAGCGCGACTCGACGGCGTGCAGCGTCGCGTCGTGGAGCGCGCGCTCGAGGACTTCCGCCTGGCCGGCGTCGGACTGCCGCGCGAGCGCAAGGAGCGCTACAAGGCGGTCGTGCAGGAGCTGGCGCTGCTCGGCGCGAAGTTCGAAGAGAACGTGCTCGACGCGATGAACGCCTGGACCCGCCAGGTCACCGATCCGGCGGAGCTCGCCGGCATCAACCCGGTGATCGTCGAGCAGGCGCGGGTACGTGCCGGCGAGAAGGGGGTCGAAGGCTGGCTGTTCGCGCTCGAGCAACCCACCTATGTCGCGGTGCTGCAGGACGCGGATTCGGAGGTACTGCGCCGCGATTTCTACGAGGCCTGGTCGACGCGCGCTTCCGACCGCGGCCCCACGGCCGGCCGGTTCGACAACACCGAAGTCATGCGGAAGATCCTCGCGCTGCGCCACGAGGCCGCGCAGCTGCTCGACTTCCCGAATTACGCCGCATACGCGCTCGCCACACGCATGGCGCCATCCACCGCAGCGGTGTTCGATTTCCTGCGCGAGCTGGCGCGCGTCGCCAAACCCGCGGCCGCGCGCGAGTTCGCCGAGCTCGAGGCATTCGCCGGCCGCAGGCTCAATGCCTGGGACGTGCCCTACTATTCCGAGAAGCTGCAGGCCAGGCTGTTCGCGATCTCGCAGGAAGAACTGCGGCCGTACTTTCCGCTGCCGCGCGTGCTGGACGGCCTGTTCGCGGTGGCCGGCCGCCTGTTCGGCGTGCAGATCGTGGAGCGCGACGGCGTGCCCGTCTGGCACCGCGACGCGCGCTTCTTCGAGATCCGCGACGCCGCGGATGAAGTGCTCGCCGGTTTCTACCTGGACGCGTGCGCGCGGCCCAGGAAGCGCGCCGGCGCCTGGATGGACGACTGCGTGGGACGCAAGGACATCGGCAGCGAGCGCACCATTCCGGTCGCCTACCTGGTCTGCAATTTCCTGCCGGCCGCGCCCGGCAAGCCCGCGCTGCTCACGCACGACGACGTGGTCACGCTGTTCCACGAGTTCGGCCACGGCCTGCATCACATGCTGACGCGCGTCGGCTATCCGTCGATCGCCGGCATCAACGGCGTGTCGTGGGATGCGGTCGAGCTGCCGAGCCAGTTCATGGAGAACTTCGCGTGGCGTCCCGAGGTGCTCGCCGACATGGCGCGGCACTTCGAAACCGGCGCGCCGCTGCCGGCCGACAAGCAGGCGCAGCTGCTGAGATCGCGCGCTTTCCAGGCCGGCCTCGCCACCATGCGGCAGGTCGAGTTCGCGCTGTTCGACTTCCGGCTGCACGCCGAGTACCGGCCGGAGCTCGGCGCGCGCATCGCCGAGACACTGGCCGAGGTGCGCGCCGAGATGGCGGTGTTCGCGGTGCCCGAATGGAACCGCTTCCCGCACAACTTCGCGCACATCTTCGCCGGCGGTTATGCCGCGGGCTACTACAGCTACAAGTGGGCCGAGGTGCTGGCGGCCGACGCATTCGCGGCCTTCGAGGAGCGCGGCGTGTTCGACCGCGGCGTGGCGCAGCGCTTCCTCGATGCGATCCTCTCGCAGGGCGGCAGCCGCAAGGCGCTCGACGCGTTCGTCGCATTCCGCGGCCGCCCGCCGGACGTGAGCGCGCTGCTGCGGCAACAGGGCCTGGCGCCGTGAGCGACGCCACCGGAGGCGGTGGCACTTTTTCCATCGCCACGTGGAATGTCAACTCGCTGCGCGTGCGCGGCGAGCAGGTCATGGAGTGGCTGCGCACGCACTCGCCCGAGGTGGTCGCGCTGCAGGAAACCAAGATGCAGGACCCGGACTTCCCGCATCCGGAGTTCACCGCGGCCGGCTATCACAGCGTGTTCTCCGGGCAGAAGACCTACAACGGCGTGGCGCTGCTCTCCCGGCGGCCGATGACCGGCTTCGTGCGCGACATCCCGGGCTTCGACGATCCGCCGCGCCGCGTGCTGGCCGCCGACATCGGCGACTACCGCGTGATCAACCTGTACGTACCGAATGGCCAGGCGCCGGGCTCGGAGAAATTCGCCTACAAGCTCCGCTGGCTGGAAGCGCTCACGCGCTGGCTGCAGGACGAAGTCGCCCGCCATCCAGGGCTCATCGTGTTAGGCGACTTCAACATCGCACCCGAGGATCGCGACGTGCACGATCCGGCCGCCTGGGCGGGCTGCGTGCACGTCAGCCCCGAGGAACGGGCCGCGCTCGGCAGGATCATGGATCTCGGCCTGCTCGACACGTTCCGGCAGTTCGAGCAGCCGGAGAAATCGTTCAGCTGGTGGGACTATCGACAGGGCGCATTCCGCCGCAACAACGGCCTGCGCATCGACCTGATCCTGGCGCATCGCGCGCTGGCACCGCGGCTCACCGGCTGCCGCATCGACGTCGAGCCGCGGCGCTCCGAGCGCGCCTCGGACCACACGCCGGTGGTCGCGACCTTGCGCGAATAGCCGCGGCTTTACAGTAAACGGCCGCCGCGCGCGATTGCGGAATGGCCCATCCCGTGACGCAGGTCACGCTCGATCCAACCTCGGGCGGCGCCGGCTTCTCTTTTGGGGGTGCGCTGCCTAGACTCGCGCATCTTGTTAGTTTCCGGACCTGCCAACGTGCTCGCTGAATCCCGTCGCAGCGACTACGACGTGACCGACTCGGTGCTCGTCAGCTCGGCTCCCGACGTTCGCGCCGCGGTCGAGGAGCTGTTCGCGCGGGTCTGGCCCGCGGAGAAGTTTCCGGCGTTCGCGCACGTATTCGGCGATTTCGAGCGCATGTTCTCCGGGCGCATGCCCGGCTACTTCGGCGTCGACACCGTCTACCACGACCAGCAGCACACGCTCGACATCACGCTCGCGACCGCGCGCCTGATCGCCGGCCACGAGCTGCAGGTGCCGCAGGCGCAGAAGTTCGGCCCGGAGCGCGCCATGCTCGGCATCGTCGTCGCGCTGTTCCACGACGTCGGCTACCTGCGGACCACGCGCGATGCCGACGTGCCGAACGGCGCGGAGTTCACCACCGTGCACGTGTCGCGCGGCGCCGCCTTCCTCAAGGACTATCTACCCAAGATCGACCTCGGCCGGTGGGCCGACGTGGCCGCGGAGATCATCCACTACACCGGATACGAGCGGCCGTTCCGCAGCATCGTCGCGCCCGATCCGCGCGACCACCGGCTCGGGCACCTGGTCGGCACCGCCGACCTGATGGCGCAGATGGCCGACCGCTGCTACCTCGAGAAGTGCCGCGACCGGCTGTACGCGGAATTCGTGCTCGCCGGCGTGGCACTGCCGATCGGCGAGAACGGCCACGTCAAGGTGCGCTACGCATCCGGGCTGGACCTGCTGCGGCAGACGCCGAAGTTCGTGTTCGACATGCGCGCCAAGCGTCTCGACGGCGAGTTCGGCCGCGCCTACCGCTACCTCGAGATACTGTTCGACGGCCAGAACCCCTACATGGAGTCGATCGACCGCAACCTCGAATACCTGCAGCGCATCCTGCGCAGCGAGAACTGGCGCCTGCTGCGGCGCCAGCCGCCGATCTTCACCGGTGTCGAGGACTCCATGAGCACGACGCGCACGCTGATGCTGGGCGCGATCAAGAAGGTCTGGAGCTGAGCGCGGCGCGCGCCTCAGTCGAGCCGCGGCGCCAGCAACGCCGCCGCCGGCGGCGCATCCACCTGCTGCACGTAGCGGCGGAAGTTGTCCTCGAGCGCGGCCAGCACTTCCTCGCGGCCGTCGATCTGCGCGTCCGCCAGCACCTGTCGCAGTCCCTGCACCGTCAGCGCGCGCTGCGCGCATTGCGCCAACGGTGCGTACGACAGGTGCCAGGGTTCGGGCGCCACGCCGCCGCGGTCCGTGTCGTACGGACGGTAGAAGCCGAAGGAGTGCATGTGCCCGTCGAGCCAGGTAGTTAGCCGTTCGAACGGACCGCCGCGGCGGTACTCCGCCGGCAGCACCTGCACGCGATAGCCGGCCGGCAGGTTCGCGAGGTCCATCACGTCGAAGTCCGTACCCCAGTGGTGGCGGCTCGCGCCGGGCAGCGCCGACCACCACAGGATGGCGGCCACGCGCTCGGCCGGCGAGAGCGTGCCGACGTTCAGCGGGCGGCCGTCGCGGTCCTGCATGGGGCGCTCTCCGCGGTATTTGCCGTTCCAGATGGCGAGCTGGCGGTCGAAGTCCCGGAAGCCGGAGAAGGCGACCAGGTCGATGCCGTCGGCCGCGGCCGCCGCGCGCATGGCCAGGAAGGGCGCCACCACGCGGTTATGCAAGGTGCAGCGGGGATCCGGCAGTTCCGTCAAATGGTCCCGGCTCCGCCCGGTCAGCTGATCCAGTGTGAATTCAGTGGCTTCCGGCATTCCGGGCATGCTAACGCAGCCCGTCGGGGCCGGGCCGCCCGGGCACCGGAAGTTGCGGACCTAGTCGACAGAAGTGCGCCTGTCGCCGCGCCCCGAATCTGGCGGGTGCCGGATTTGCACGGGTAAGATGCGTGCACACCAAAAAAGCCCCCTTTTGGCTGAGGGGTTCGGAAAGGGTGCCTGAAGGGGCCTGTGGCAATCGTCAGTTTCAGAAGCAAATACATCACCGTAGCGATCGTCGCGGCGATCGTCGTGTCCTTGGCCGTCGGGTTCGTGCTGGTCCTGGAGAACCGGTACCAGCATGCGACGCTGCTCGACACCACGTCCGCCGACGCCCGCAACCGGGTGCTCGCCGAGCTCTCACTGCGCTCGGCGGAAACCTCGCGGCGCATCGCCGAGCGCATCGACGAGGCGGTGCTGCTCGCCGATCGCAACGCGCTGCGCAACCAGATCGAGGATTTCAAGCGCGATGCCACGCTGCTGGGCGTCGTGGTGCGCGATGTTTCCGGACGCGAGCTGTATGCCTGGCGGCGCGACGACGCGCTCGCCGGCAGCGTCACGCGCAGCATCGCGACCCCGGTGCGCGCGGAGGTCGAGACCATGCCCGGCATCCACACGCCGCAGACCGTGGGCGAGGTGGAGGTCGAGGTCCGGTCGCAGCAGTCCGCCCCCGACTCGCCCATGGTGCGGGCGCGCTTCGACTCGCTCGAGAAGCTGCAGATCCGCCAGGCGCTGATCGTCGCCGGCGCGCTCGGCGGCGTGGTGCTGCTGGTCGGCCTGACGCTCGCCTGGTGGGCCGGCCGCGGCATGCACCAGCCGATCAGCACGCTGATCCGCAGCGCCGACCGCATCGCCCAGGGTGACTACTCGCGGCCGCTGGAGGTCGGGCGGCGCGACGAGCTCGGCGAGCTGCAGCAGGCACTCGAGCGCATGCGCCGCAAGCTGCGCGAGACGACGATCAACAAGAACTATCTGACCAACGTGCTCGGCAGCATGACCGATGCCGTGTTCGTGACCTCGCCGGACGGCGTGATCCGCATGGCGAACCACGCGGCCTGCAAGCTGCTCGCCTGGGGCGAGGAAGAACTGGTCGGCCGCGGCATCATCTCGATCTTCGACGAGCGCGAGCGCGACGAATTCGACATGCTGCGTGCCTCGTCGGACACGCGCGAAACCGTGGTCAAGACCCGTCACGGGCAGACCATCCCGGTGGCCATCACCGGCTCGCAGATCACCACCGACGATCCGCAATACCAGGGCACGATCTTCGTGGTGCGCAACGTCACCGAGCGCAAGCGCGCCGAGCGACGCATCCGCTATCTCGCGCGCTACGACGCCCTGACCAAGGTGCCGAACCGCATGCAGTTCCAGCACCTGCTGCAGCAGGCCATCGCGCGTGCGCTGCGCAACCGCACCTCGCTCGCGCTGCTGTACCTGGACATGGACCGCTTCAAGGAGATCAACGACACCTTCGGGCACTCGGCCGGCGATCGCACGCTCGAGATCCTGACCGAGCGGCTGATGCGCGCGCTGCCGCAGGAGACCGTGATCGGCCGCCTGGCAGGCGACGAGTTCGCGATGTTCGTCGACGACCTGGCGGCGGATGCCGACAACCGCGGCACCGTGGCACAGCTGGCGCGCAGCGTGCTCGCGGAGGTCGGACGCGCGTTCCAGCTGCAGGACCACGAGGTCTTCCTGACCGCGTCCATCGGCATCGCGTTCTGCCCGCGCGACGCCGAGAACGTCATCGACCTGATCCGCAACGCCGACGCGGCCATGTACCACTCCAAGCAGAACGGCGGCAATTCCTTCGCGTTCTACTCGCCGGAAATGAACGCCGCCGCGGTCGAGCGGCTGATGCTGAAGAGCAAGCTGCGCCGCTCGCTGGAACGCGACGAATTCCTGATGCACTACCAGCCGAAGGTGGACCTGCGCGACGGCCGCATCGTCGGCGCCGAGGCATTGCTGCGCTGGCGCCTGCCCGGGCACGGCGACATCCCGCCGTCGCAGTTCATCCCGCTGGCCGAGGAGACCAACCTGATCCTCGAAGTCGGCGAGTGGGTGCTGAACCGCGTCTGCCAGGATTATCGCGAGCTGCAGCAGACGGTCACCGCGCCGGGGCGAATCTCGCTGAACCTGTCGCTCAAGCAGCTGCGCCAGGCCAGTTTCATCCTTCGCTTCCGCTCGGTGTTCCGCAAGCACGGCGTCTCGCCCACCTGCTTCGAACTGGAGATCACCGAGACCACGCTGATGGCCGACTCCAAGCGCACGCTGCACCTGCTCGACGAGCTGTACGCGATGGGCCTGCACCTGTCGATCGACGATTTCGGCACCGGCTACTCGTCACTCTCGGCGCTGCAGCAGTTCCCGATCGGCACGCTCAAGATAGACCAGTCGTTCGTGCGCGACGTCGACGACGACGAGAGCGACGCCACCATCGTGCGCACCATCATCGAGATGGGGCGCAGCCTCAAGATGAACGTCATCGCCGAGGGCGTCGAATCGACGGGGCACCTGAATTTCCTGCGCCGCCACCAGTGCGGCTTCGGCCAGGGCCGGCTGTTCGGCGAGCCGTGTACGCTCGAGGAGCTGCGGCTGCTGCTGGCCCGCCAGCAGGAAACCGGACCCGCGTTCGCGGGCCTGATCGCCCAGACATCCGGCAGCGACAAGTTCGCCAAGCCGCGCGGCGCCTGAGAGACCCCGCGGCGCGGCGCGCGCAGCCCGTGCCGGCGCTGCGGCGCCCTGCTAACTACCCTTGCCGGAGCCGCAGTCGAGCTTGCCAGGCGCGGTCCTGTCGATCTTCTCGACCAGGTCGACCAGGCGGCGCACGTTGTCGGCCCGGTCGACGAGGATCAGGGTATTGGTCGGTGGATAGGCCGCCATGTGCGCGTACTGCGGCATCAGCGGGCGCAGCACCGGCACCATGTGCACGGCGCACGCATTGCGCACCTGCACGAGGCGGGTGACGATGTCCTCGTCGCGGGTGCCTGCAGCCTCGGACGCCTGGGCGGGCACCGGCTGCTGGCGCGCTTCCGCGTCCGGCATGACCCTGACCAGTTCCTGCTGCGGAACGGCCACCAGGCCCTGCTGGCGCAGGATCACCAGCAGTGCGTCATAGTCCACGCGATCGACGTCGAGGCCAGAAAGCACCACGGAACCGGAGACGCGCGGGTCGATGACGAATTGCCGGCCCGTCTTCCTGTGCACCCGCGCGATGAGCTCGAAGACCGACATGGTCGGAGGCTCCTTCGTACCTGCCGGCGATGGCGTGCTCTGCTGCGCGGGCGCCAGGCCAGGTGCGGCGAGCAATGCCGCGAGACCGAGGATACCGAGTGCCTTCATGGAGTTCTCCCTGTTCTTGACGGAGCGCGATGGTGCGTCCGTGACCTCTGAACGCACGCCGGGTGCGCGCCGGGTCAGACAGCCGCCCAGCCTGTAGAATCGCGACCCCATGCTGGAAACCAACGATGCTTGAACTGCGGGACGTGCGGCTGCGCCGCGGCGCGGCCGTGCTGTTCGACCGGGCGAACCTCACGATCTTTCGCGGCGACAAGCTCGGCATCGTCGGACGCAACGGCTGCGGGAAGTCCAGTCTGCTCGCGCTGCTGCGCGGCGAGCTCGGCGCCGACGCGGGCGAGTATCAGGTCCCAGGCAAGCTCAACTTCGTGTCCGTGTCACAGGAATTGCCGCGTACCGAGGCCACGGTGCTCGAGTACGTGCGCCGCGGCGACGCGCGCCTCGTGGAAATCGAGGCGGCGCTCGAAGAGGCGCGCGCGGCGGACGACGGCATGAAGGAGGCCGAGCTGCTGGGCGATTACGAGCTGGCCGGCGGCTATACCTCGGCGGCACGCGCCGCGGAGCTCGCCGATGGCCTGGGTTTCGCGCCCGGCGACATCGAGCGCCCGGTCAAGGTGCTGTCCGGCGGCCTGCAGATGCGCGCCAACATGGCGCGCGCGCTGATGTCGCGCGCCGACGTGCTGATGCTCGACGAGCCGACCAACCACCTGGACCTCGACGCGGTGTTGTGGCTCGAGGGCTGGCTGCGCCGCTTCCAGGGCACGCTGCTGCTGGTGTCGCACGACCGCGAGTTCCTCGACGACATCGTGGGACGCATCGTCAACATCGAGAACGGCCAGCTCACGCACTGGACCGGCAACTACACCGACTTCCAGCGCCAGCACGCCGCCAGCGTGCAGCTCTCCGGGGCCATGGCCGCGCGTCAGCAGCGCGAAGTCGCGCGCCTGCACTCGTTCATCGAACGGTTCCGCGCCAAGGCCAGCAAGGCGCGCCAGGTGCAGAGCCGCATCAAGGCGCTCGGCAAGCTGGAGACCATCGCCACGTACCAGGAGCTGGAGACCTTCGAGTGGGAGTTCGCCGCGGCCGCCAAGCTGCCGCAGCCGCTGGTGACGCTGGACGGCGCCTCGGCCGGGTATGGCGAACGCATCGTGCTGAACGGCGTGAGCCGCTCGGTGAACCCGGGTGAGCGGATCGGTATCCTGGGGCGAAACGGCGCCGGCAAGTCGACGTTGATGAAGCTCATTTCCGGAGCCTTGCAGCCGCTGCCTGCCGGGGGCGGCGAGCGCGTGGCGTCGCCGGACCTGGTCGTCGGCAACTTCGCGCAGCTCGAGGTGGACCGGCTCGATGCGCGCGATACCGCACTGCTGGCGCTGACGCGCCGCATCGACCAGATCGGCGCACGCGCGCAGTGGGACGAGCAACGTCGCCGCACGCATCTCGGCGGCTTCGGCTTCCGCGGCGACCGGGTGTTCGAGCCCGTGGTGCACTTCTCCGGCGGCGAACGCGCGCGCCTGGCTCTGGCCATCCTGGTGGCGGAGCGGCCGAACCTGCTGCTGCTCGACGAGCCCACCAACCACCTGGATTTCGAGATGCGCCATTCGCTGATCACCGCGCTGCAGGGGTTCGCCGGCGCCGTCATCGTCGTGTCGCACGATCGCGGCCTGCTGCGCAGCGTCTGCGACCAGTTCTGGCTGGTGGCCGACGGCGCGGTGCGCGACTTCGACGGTGACCTCGAGGACTACGCCGGCTGGCTGGAGAAGCGCGCCGGCGCCGTCACCACGCCCACGGCGCCGCCAGTCCACAAGGAACAGTCGCGCAGGGCCCAGCCGCGCGACAGGCGTGCCGACGGCCGCCGCCAGGATGCGGAACGACGGCGGGAACTCGCTCCCAGGCGACAGGAGATCCGCTCGATCGAGACCTCGCTCGCCAAGCTTGGCCAGGAGCGCACGCGGATCGAAGCCGAGCTCGCCGGTCTCGACTATGCGCGCGATCCGGCCCACGCGCGCAAGGTCAACGATCGCTATACCGCCCTGCGGCACGAGATCGAGCAATTGGAGACACGCTGGCTCGAACTATCCGAGCGATTAGAATCGGCCGATGGCTGAGGAGCCTGACGAGACACCGATCGACCCGTCTCCGCCGCCGGTGGAGAGCCCGCGCAACTGGCACATCCGGCGGCTCGTGTCCTATGGATTCCTGCTGCTGTGGATCGCGGTCGGCGCCTGGAACGTCTACAAGCCCATGCCCAACGGCACGCGGGTGCGCGGCGACGTCGTCGCGACTCCGCTGAACCAGCTGCACTTCCTCACCGACCTGACCGGCGCCGACGTGTTCGGCACGCCGATCGTCGACCAGCAGATCTTCGATGCGGTGCTGCGCGTGATCGGCGAGGCGCGCCAGTACGTGGTCGTGGACTTCTTCCTGTTCAATGCGCAGCGCGGCGCGGCACTGGATACCCCGCCGCGCCGCGAGCTGTCCGCGCAGCTGCGCGATGCGCTGCTGGCGCGCAAGCAGGCGATCCCCGGACTGCAGGTGCTGGTGATCAGCGACCCGATCAACGACGTGTACGGCAGCCTGCCCTCGCCCGAGCTGGCGGCGCTGCGCACCGCGGGGATCGACGTGATCAGCGTGGACCTCGACGCGCTGCGCGATTCCAACCCCATCTACTCGGCATTCTGGCGGCTGACGATGAAGTGGTGGTCGGGTGACGGCCGGGGAGAAGGCTGGCTGCCGAACCCGCTGGACGCGGGGCCGGACCAGGTGAGCTTCGGCGCCTGGGCGCGGCTGCTGAACTTCAAGGCCGATCACCGCAAGGTGCTGATCGCCGACGACGGCATGAACGGCATCACGGGCGTGGTGACCTCGGCCAACCCGCACGATGCCAGCAGCTCGCACTCGAACGTCGCGCTGCACTTCTCCGGGCCCGCGCTGTTGCCGCTGCTGGAGAGCGAGCTGGCACTGGCACGCGAGGCCGGCTGGGATTCGCAATGGCAGCCGCCGCCCCCGGCGCCATCACCGCCGGTGGCGAATCCCGCCGAGGCCGCGCAGGTGCAGGTGCTCACCGAGGGCGAGATCGGCGCGGCCATCGTGCGCAATTTCACGAGCACGCGCGTCGGCGACAGCATCGACGTCGCGATGTTCTATCTCTCCGAACGCAACGTCATCGAGGCGCTGATCTCGGCCGCGAAGCGCGGCGTGGCGGTGCGCGTGATCCTGGATCCCAACAAGGATGCCTTCGGGCGCACCAAAAACGGCATCCCGAACCGCTCGGTGGCCACGGAGCTCGCCGGCGCCTCGGACGGCGCGATCAAGCTGCGCTGGTTCCGCACGCACGGCGAGCAGTTCCACACCAAGCTGGTGGCCATCCGCACGCAGGACGAGTACTGGTTCACGCTGGGGTCGGCGAACCTGACGCGGCGCAACCTGGAGAACTACAACCTGGAAGCCAACGTCGCCGTGAGCGTGCCGCCGACCTCGGACCTCGCCGCGAAGATCGGCGCCTGGTACGAGATGATCTGGAGCAACCACGGGCCGCCGGATCTCGAATACACCGCCGACTTCGGCGCCTATGCCGATCCCTCGCAGGGCACCTACTGGCTGTACCGCTTCATGGAAGCGACTGGCCTCAGCACATTCTGACTAGCGGATCGCCGGCGCCTCGGGCGGCGTTTCATTGGCCAGCGCATCCGCGACCTTGCGCTCGAGCTCGGCCACCGCCTTGGCCGTGGCCGCCTCGAACGCGGCCACCACCGCACCGACGCGGTCATCGCTGGCCGGCGCCGAGCCGCGCGCGGTGAAGTTCGCGAGCAGCGTGCGGTCGCGATAGCGGCCGAAGGTGCAGTCGAGCACCACCTCGATGGTGGGCGCCTGGCCGCCGCCGGTGTAGTCAGCCTCGAAGCGGTTCAACCCGCAGCGCAGGTTGTAGCGCGGCGCGTACGGCGCGGTGTCGTCCAGCACGCTGGAAAACAGGCTCGCGCCGCGCAGCTGGTCGACCAGCACGTCGGCGACCAGGTCGGGGGCGGGCGCCGCCCAGCGGGTCGCGGCGTAGAAGTCGAAACGCCGGTCGGAGCGCAGCAGCACGATGCGATCGCCGTCCAGGCCCGGCCCGGCCACCGGCCGCTGCACGCGCAGCGTGCCCGCGACTTTCGTGACCCCGGTCTGCGCCGGGCGCGGCGGCAGTCGCAGCACGTAAGCCTGGGCCGGCGGAATGGTGCTCTCGAAGAATCCACCGCAACCGCCGAGCCCGGCGACGACGCATGCCAGCACCAGCGTCATCGGTTTCATCCGCGCAAGCCTCATCGGGGAATCTCCACGCCCTTGTAGCTGGGCTCGTACAGAAGCTGGGAAGGATCGGCCTTGAGGCTGCGGGACAGCTCGCGGAATTCCTGCGCGGCCTCGCGGCTGTCGCGCACCAGGCGCTCCATCTCCGGCAGGCTGTCGCGCAGGAACAGGCCCACGTCCTGGCGATGCTCGCTCATCAGGTTGTCGAGGTTGGTCGTGGTGGTGGCGAGGTTCTCCGAGATGCGGCGCAGCCGCTCGGCCGCGGCGGACAGGTTGGGTCCCGAGGAGTCGACGAAGCTGCGCGCTCCGGCCGCCGCCGCGCGCACGTCGGCGATGCTGGCCTTGAGTCCGGAGACCACTTCGGCCGCATCGCGCATCAATTGCGGCAATGCATTCGACGAATCCTCGACGTTCTTCATCGTGGCCGTGATCGCGGCGATGTTCTCGTCCGACAGCACGCGCGAAGCGCGCCCGACGAGGTCCGGCAGGCTGGCCAGGAACAGATCCAGGCCCGACTGCACCGAGTCGATGACCGGGTACTGCTCGCTGGGCACCGGCTGCATGCGGCGGTTGGGGTCGGCGTGGGCCAGCAGGTCGATGTACAGCAGGCCGGTCACGCCCTGCAGCGACAGCGAGGCCAGCGTGTCGTCGGAAATCGGCGTGTCCGAGTCGATGTCGGCGATCACCTGTACGCGGTCCGCGGCGCGCTTGTCGATGCGGATGGCGACCACGCGGCCGACTTCGACACCCAGGTAGCGCACCGTGCTGCCGCGGTTCAGGCCCGAAACGCTGCCCTGGAAGTAGATCTCGTAGCGCTCGTAGTCGCGTGCGTCGGCGCTGCCGGCGTACCAGTAGACGAACAGCGCCGCCATGGTCGTGACCAGCAGCACGAACGCCCCCACGGCGGTGTAGTTAGCTTCACGTTCCATGCGTGGAGAAGCGCAGCGCGCGCTCGCCGTGGAAATAGGCCTGGATCCACGGGTGCGGGTTGTGGGTGATGCCTTCCAGGCTGTCGCTGGTCATCTTGCGGTCGATGATCACCCCGACACGATTGCAGGTTCTGAAGATCGTGTCGAGATCGTGCGTGATCATGACCACGGTGAGGCCCAGCTGGCCGCGCAAGTCCATCAGCAGCTCGTCGAAGGCGGCGGCGCTGATCGGATCGAGGCCCGCCGTGGGCTCGTCCAGCATCAGCAGGCCCGGGTCCAGCGCCAGCGCGCGCGCCAGCGCGGCACGTTTGATCATGCCGCCCGAGAGCTGCGCGGGATATTTGGCCGCGGCGTCCGCGGGCAGTCCCACCAGCCGCACCTTGAGCAGCGCCAGCGCCTCGAGCGCCGCGGGCGAGAGCTCGAGGTGCTCGAGCATGGGCAGCTGCACGTTCTGCAGCACCGTCAGTGCGGAGAACAGCGCGCCCTGCTGGAAAGTGACGCCGTAACCAGCCTTGACCTGCTTGAGTTCGGCGTCCGACAGGCGCGTGAGGTCGCGCCCCATGACGCGGACTTCTCCGGCCTGGGGCCGCTGCAGGCCGAGGATGGAGCGCAGCAGCACCGACTTGCCCGATCCCGAGCCACCGACGATGCCGAACACCTCGCCGCGCTCCACGGTCATGTCGAGCCCGTCGTGCACCACCTGGGCGCCGAACTGGTTGCGCAGGCCGCGTACTTCGATGACGGGTTCGCCCATGCCGCGCCTCAGATGTCGAGCTGCCAGAACACGATGGCGAACACCGCGTTCGCGAAGATCACCAGGAAGATCGACTGCACCACCGCGACGGTGGTCAGGCGCCCGAGCTCGCGCGAGGAATCGCGCACCTGCAGCCCGCGATACGTGCCGGAGAGCGC
>DASTHJ010000124.1:0-2841 GCA_035718265.1 Steroidobacteraceae bacterium
CAACCAGTAGGTGTCGAGCTGCGCGTCGATGCGCGACCGCAGGTTTTCACCCAGGCCGTACATGCGGCCGATGAAGCGCAGGTTCTCCTCGACGGTCAGGTCGTCCCACAGTGAAAATCTCTGCGGCATGTAGCCGAGCCGCCGGCGGATGGCCTCGGCATCCGTGGCGACGCTCAGGCCGAACACCTCGGCGTGGCCGTCGCTGGGCCGGAGCAGTCCGCAGAGCATGCGCAGGGTCGTCGACTTGCCCGAGCCGTTCGGGCCGAGGAAGCCGTAGATGCGGCCCGCCGGGATGTCGAGATCGATGTGGTCGACCGCGGTCTTCGCGCCGAAACGGCGCGTCAGTCCGCGCGCGGAGATGGCGTCATCATTCACCGGCGAGCTCGAGCGAGACGTCGACCGGGACGCCCGAGGGCAGCTGCGCGGCCTCGGCGTCTTCGAGCACGACCTCGGCCAGGAAGCTGAGCTTCGAGCGGTCCTCCGCGGTCAGCGCGAAGTAGGGCGTGAACTCGGCGTCGCTCGCGACGAAGCGCACCCGGCCGCGGAACGTGCGCTGCACGCCGTCGACGTGGATCGTGGCGGGTGTACCGCTCTTCACCCGGGCGCGCAGACCTTCGGGAACGTGGATGCGCGCATACGGCGCCGTCGTGGCCAGCAGCACGGCGACGGTCGCTCCCTTCGCCGGCCGTTCGCCGCGGTGGAAGGGCAGCGCATCCACGGTGGCGTCGATGGGCGCGCGCACTTCCAGGCGTGAGGAGGTGGTCTCGAGCCCCGCGAGGTTGGCGCGCGCGCTGTCGACCGCCTGCCGAGCCTGCGCGATCTGTTCGGCGCGCGTGCCCTGCTGCAGCTCGCGCAGGTCCGCCTCGGCCTCGTGCAGCGCCGCTTCGGCGGCATCGGCCGCCGCGACCTGCCGGTCGGCCTCGGACTTGCTGACGAGGCTGCGCGAGACCAGGCCCAGCAGGCGGTCGCGTTCGCGCACCGCATCGTCGCGCTGAGCGCGCGCGGCGTCACGGCGCGCGGCGGCCGCGCGGATCGTGGTGGGCAGCGGGCCGTTCTCGAGCTCCTGCAGCCGCGCTTCTGCCGCGGCGAGCTGCGCGCGTGCGGCATCGACTTCGGCCGTGGACAGCGCGCGATCCTGCACCACGACGACGTCGCCGGCCTTGACCGGCGCGCCTTCCGGCACGGGCAGGGAAATGATGACTTCGTTGGCGTCGGCCACCAGTTCCACGCGGTCGCGCTCCAGCGTACCGGGCAGCGTGTCGCCGTCGTGGCGCGCGCAGGCGGCGAGCGCCAGGGCGAGCACCATGGCGGCCGCGGATTTCATGCGACGAACTCGAAGCGCATGGAAAGATCCACGGCCTGCACGTGCTTGGTGATGCTGCCCACCGAGATGTAATCGACGCCGGTCAGCGCGATGTCGCGCACCGTGGCCAGCGTGGTGCTGCCGGACGCCTCGAGCTTCGCGCGGCCGCCGCGTTCCCGGTTGCGCTGCACGGCGGCGCGCATGTCGTCCAGCGAAAGCTCGTCGAGCAAGATGATGTCGGCGCCGGCGGCCAGCGCCTGGTCGAATTCATCCAGCGATTCCACCTCGACTTCGACCGACACGCCGGGCGAAGTTCGGCGCGCGGTCTCTACCGCATGGGCGATGGAACCGGCCGCGATGATGTGGTTCTCCTTGATCAGCACCATGTCGTGCAGGCCCATGCGGTGGTTGTGCGCACCGCCGCAGCGTGCCGCGTACTTCTGCGCGGCGCGCAAACCCGGCAGGGTCTTGCGCGTGTCGAGGATGTGGCAGCCGGTGCCGGCCACCGCCTCGACGTAGCGGCTCGCGGCCGTGGCCGTGGCCGACAGCGTCTGCAGGAAATTGAGCGCGGTGCGTTCGCCGGTCAGGATGGGCCGGGCAGCGCCGGCCAGGCGCAGGACGCATTGGTCGGCCGCGATCCGCTGCCCGTCGGAGGCCAGCCATTCGAGACGGATCGAGGAGTCGAGTTGCCGGAACGTCTCGGTGACCCAGTCCGTGCCGCAGAGCACGGCAGGTTCGCGCGCCACGATCTGCGCGCGAACCTGCTGCGTGGAAGGGACGAGGGCCGCGGTGACGTCGCCCGGGCCCACATCTTCGGCGAGCGCGGCCGCGACCTGCCGCGCGATGCGCTGCGTGTCGATGCTCTCGATCAGAACGGCAGGCCGTGTCCCGCCGAAATCATGCAGATCAGCATCGGGAACGACAGGATGAAGTTGGTACGCGACGCGTACAGCGCCACCTTGCGTGCCTTGGCCTTTTCCTCGTCGGTGGCAGGCTTCAGGCCGAGGAGCTTCTTCTGGTTGGGCCAGATGAGTCCCCAGACGTTGAACAGCATGATCGTGCCGAGCCACGCGCCGACGCCGATCACCAGCAGCTTGAAGTTGATCTCCGGCATCATGAGGCTGAGCGTGAACGCGTTGATGAAGCCGCGCGGTCCGATGTCCTCCAGCAGCCAGGCGCCGACCAGCCAGGTGACCAGCGCCGACCAGCGGAACCACCAGAGTGCGCGCGGAGCCACGTACTTGTTGATGCCGGCGGCGCCAGGCCCGCCCGCATCCGCGCTGGCCACCGCCACGGCCGGAACCTGCACCGCGTTGAAGTAGTACAGGAGACCGATCCAGAAGATGCCGGCGCCGATGTGCAGCCAGCGTCCGAACGACTGCAGGTTGAAGGTGTAGCCGGCCTCCGGACTGCTGAGGACGACGTGCAACAGCCACGCCACGACCAGAGCCAGGATGATGCCGGTAGCCAGTGAGACACGATGATTCGTGAATATTTTCATTGTCTTATTCTCCCCGGTGAGCGGTTTGAAGAATAGG
>DASTHJ010000125.1:0-6254 GCA_035718265.1 Steroidobacteraceae bacterium
CGAAACGCGCGACGAGCATCTCGCCCGCTTCATCCGCGAGGACGATATCGTCATGGTCGCGACGATTGCCTTCGGCATGGGCATCGACAAGCCGGACGTGCGTTTCGTCGCGCACCTCGACCTGCCGAAGAGCATCGAGGCTTACTACCAGGAGACCGGCCGTGCCGGTCGCGACGGCCTGCCCGCGGACGCGTGGATGATCTATGGTCTCGCCGACGTGGTTCAGCAGCGGCGGCTCATCGACCAGTCGCCATCGGGCGAGGAGCACAAGCGCATCGCCGGCGCGAAGCTCGACGCGTTGCTGGGTCTGTGCGAGGCCGCGGATTGTCGCCGGGTGCGGCTGCTCGACTACTTCGGCGAGGCCAGCGGCCCCTGCGGCAACTGCGACAACTGCCTGACGCCGCCGGAGGAGTGGGACGCGACCGAGGCCGCGCGCAAGCTCATGTCCTGCATCTACCGCTGCGAACAGGCCAGCGGCTTCGGATTCGGCGCGGTGCACATCATCGACGTGCTGACCGGGCAGCGCACCGCGAAGGTGGAGCAGTTCGGCCATGACCGGGTGAGCACCTTCGGCATCGGCAAGGAGTTGTCCGCGCTGCAGTGGCGCGCGGTCATGCGCCAGCTCGTGGCGATGCGGCTGCTGCGCGTGGATTACGACCGCTTCAACGTCCTGAAACTCACGCCCGATGCCCGCGAGGTGCTGAGCGGCCGCCGCAAGCTCAAGCTGCGCAAGCCGTCGGATAAGCTGGCGCGACAGCGCAGGCCCAAGCGTGGTGGCCTGTCCGTCGTGCCGTCACAGGATGCGCTGAGCGCAGAAGCCGGGAATGTCTTCCAGGCCCTGCGCGAGTGGCGCAAGGGCGTGGCGAAAGAGCATGGCGTGCCCGCCTATACGGTGTTTCACGACGCCACGCTTCAGGAGATCGCGCGCCGGCTTCCCGCATCGCTGGATGGCTTGCGGGGAATCTCGGGCGTCGGCGCGGCCAAGCTCGAGCGCTATGGCGAGCCGTTGCTGAAAGTCGTGCGTGAACATGCGGCGAGCGCCGCCGGAATGTCCTGACCAGTTTCGCTTTCGGCGCGCATCCACCGGGCGGCTCCTGATCGGCCAGTCATGGAACCCGACTCGCAGGTCGCGAGACTCATCGTGCAAACGAGGAGGATGCATGACCAACGAGGAAATCCAACTGGTCCAGCGAAGCTGGAACCGCGTGCTGCCCATCAAGGACGACGCGGCGGCCCTGTTCTATCGCAGGCTCTTCGAGCTGGATCCCGGACTGCGGCCGTTGTTCACCGGCAGCATGGAGCAGCAAGGGGCCAGGCTCATGCAGATGATCACGGCCGCGGTGAACGGCCTGAACCGCCTCGAGGCGCTGCGACCCGTCGTGCGCCAGCTCGGCGAGCGGCACGGAACCTACGGCGTGCGAGACGAGCACTACGACATCGTCGCCAGCGCACTCTTGTGGACACTGGAGCAAGGCCTGGGCGAAGAATTCACTCCCGAGGTGAAGGCTGCCTGGATCGAGGTCTACGGCGTGCTCGCCAGCATCATGCGCGCGCCGCGCGATACGCCGCGCGCGGCTTGAAGGGGCTACGCGGTCCTCGGCCGCGGAAAGGAGCGGCCATCCGGGCCATGTCCTGCGCCGGCGCGCCGGGGCGAAACTGCGCCGCCCTGCGTAGCGCAAGGCGGCGCTGTCACCTCATTGCGGCGTGACGGACACGTCGTCGACGAACACGTCGTAGGCGGGATCGGTCCCCTCGAAGAAGATCGCGACATCCGTCGGCGTGCAATCCGCCGGAATCACCAGGTTGCCGGCAAGCTCCGTCCAGGTGCCCGGCACCACGGCCGTATCGTTCTCGAGCCACGGATAGGTATCCGAAGCGCCGGCACACGCGACCTTCGACGCGAGTCGCACCGTGCCATTGCCGCTGCCGTTGATCAGCACCCATGCACTGACGCTGTACGTGGTGCCGGTCTGCGCCTTGCCCGTGAGGCTGTAGACGGCGAACTGATTGGCATCGGGGCGATTGGTCGCATGCAGGCTCTGGCTGCCGCCGTGCATCTGCGCCGTGCTCGCCGCGAGCGTCGAGCCGTTCCAGGAGCTCCAGCCGGCGGTGCCGGTCTCGAAGCCGCCGTCCGTCACGAGGTCGTTGCCGGGCGGGCTCACCTTGACGTCGTCGACATAGACGTCGTACGCCGGGTCCGTGCCCTCGAAGAAGATGGCGACATCGGTGGGCGTGCAACCCGCCGGGATGACCAGGTTCCCGGCCAACTGCGTCCAGGTTCCCGGGACGACGGCCGTATCGTTCTGCAACCAGGGATACGTGTCCGCCGCGCCCGCGCATGCCACCTTGGAAGCGAGGCGCACGGTGCCATTGCCCGTGCCGTTGATCAGCACCCAGGCGCTCACCGAGTAGGTCGTGTCGGTCTGCACCTTGCCGTTCAGGCTGTAGACCGCGAACTGGTTGGCGTCCGGACGGTTGGTGGCGTGCAGGCTCTGGCTGCCGCTGTGCGCCTGCGCGTCGCTGGTCGAGAGCATCGAGGCGTTCCACGAGCTCCAGCCCGCGATGCCGGTTTCGAAGCCGCCGTCGGTCACGAGATTCACGCCCGACTGCGGCTGCGGCTTGCCGATGCGCACGTTGTCGAGGTTGGCGATGCCCGGCGCGCCGTTGAAGCGGATGTACACGTCATGCGTGCCGGCGACCGACGGCCAGTCCTGCTCGACCGTCCTCGAAGTGCCCCAACTACCGGTCGGCGGCAGGTCCAGCGTCAACAGCGGCGCCGCGTCGAGGCTGTCGAGGTGCACGGAGATGTTGCCCGGATCGGTGTTGCCCTTGGCGTAGGTCGCCCAGAACGTGTTCCAGCCCTGCTGCAACTCGACGTTCTTGAACTCGATCCAGTCACCGTCGTCGGTGTACGCCACGATGTTGCCGAGCGCCAGCAGGCCCTGGCCCGCGTCGAATTGCTCGGCTTCGAGCGTGAGTCCGAACTCGCCGCCCTTCCAGCCCGAGGGCACGTACTCCGGCACGCTGCACGAATCGCCGCCACCGCCGATGTAACACATCGCCCAGTCGAGCGCCGGTCGCGTGGTGCCGTCGTTCCGCACCAGGTAAGTATTGGGCTGCCAGACCGCGCCCTGGCGGAAGCCCCACTGCGTGACACCCGCCACCTGCGGGTGATCCCAGAACACCTTGAAGAGATCGCGCATCACGTTCGCCTGGCGCGCATCGTCCGCGAAATTCAGGTCGAACTCCGAGATGTAGATGGGCAGGCCGGTCGCGCCGAGCTTGTCGAGATTCGCCTTGACCTCGGCCACGTCCGCGCGTTCCAGGAAATGTCCCTGTTCGCCGATGCCGTCCACCAGCCCGCGGTCCTGCAGCAGCTTGATCAGCGCCAGGTAGTTGTCGGTGAACTGCCCGAGGATGACGGTGTTGAACTCGTTGACGAGCAGCTTGGCCTTCGGGAAGTGCTGGCGCGCCATCTCGAACGACTTGATGACCCAGTCGTAGCCCGTGGTGCCCGCGCCGCCGAGCGCGTCGCGGAAGGCGTTGGCCGTGTTGATCGGCTCGTTGACCACGTCGATGAGGTCGATGTCCGGGTAGCGCGCGGCGACCGCGGCCATCCACTCCTCGATTTCGGCGAGCTGCTCTTCCGGCGGCAGGCTCGTGATCCAGCCCGGCGCCTGCTGACCCCAGATCAGCGTGTGGAACTTGAATGGCAGGTGATTGAGCTTGGCGAAATTGTAGGCGTCGTCGAGCGCCTGCCAGTTCATGACGTCGCGCGTCGCTTCGACGCTGCCCCACTTGCCGGCGTTCTCCGGCGTGATCTGGTCGAACCAGTTGAGCAGTACCGCGTAGTCCTGGGCACTGCCTGCGGCGGTGCCGAAGAACTTGATCTGGTTCACCGTGATGTCGACCGAATCGGTCTTGCTGCGGTACCCGCGCTCGTACATGACCGTCAGTTCGAACGTCAGCTTCTGCTGCACGTCGGTCTCGGGCGCGGTGAACGTCAGCACGCCCTTCTTCGAAACCCTGAAATGAACCTTGGGTCCTGCGGTCTGCACCCACTTGTAGTGGACGATGTGATCGAGGACATTCGCGCCGGCACGTACGGTGACGGCATCGCCTTCGTTGACGGTCTGATCCGGCCCGGCGTTGGCGATGAGCTCGGGTATGCAGGCGGCGAGCAAAAGCGCGGCGGTCGCGAGCATCGCGACGCGAAGCGATCGAAGATTCATGTCTTTCCCCCTCGGAATGATGCCCTGTACGCCGGGCTTGTTCGGCAGTCCTTGTATCGGACGCGAAAAAACCTAGCACCCGGACTGCCGCGCGCACAATAGGTGCAAACGAGGAGTTGCAAGCGGCGAGCGGATTCGCGCTGGTGCGCAGGATTGAGCGAAGTTGAGGGAACACGCCGAGAGGCCGCAAGGACGGCGGCCCGGGCGTCTATCTACCCGCGCCGCAATCGATGCTCGACGATCACCGCTGCGCCGCGGACGCGATTGCCGTCAGGCAGCCGGATCGATGTTCGCGTTGCGGTGGAACAGGTTCGCGGGATCGTACTTGCGCTTCAGCGCCACCAGGCGCGTGTAGTTGTCGCCGTAGCTCGCGCGCACGCGCTGGTGCGGATCGTCCACGGCCATGGTGTTCACGTAGAAGCCCTTGGTGTGCGGCGCGAGCCGCCCAAAGGCCGCGCGCGCCCAGCGCATGTGCGCCTCGGCGGCGGCCGCGTCATGTGGGTCTTCCCAATCACCCTGCACGATGAGCGTGGTGCGCGCATCACGGTTCCAGAACGCGGTGGCATCACGCGCCACCCGCGTGAACGCGCCGCCGCAGTCGCCCGAGAACACCATGCGCGCGCCCGGCGGCCCGGCGGACTCGATGCAATCGACGGCGACGTCGATCAGTTCCGGCAGGAGGCGCGTGACGAAGCCGGAGCGCTCGTAGTAACCGCGACCGGCGCGCGCGCCGCGATCCTGCGCGGACTGCAGCTCCACGTAAGTGGCGGGCCGCAGCGCATCCACCACCGGGCCGAACTGGCGCAGCGGCTTGACGGCATCCTCGGCCTTGCCCGGCTCACCGCTGTAGCTGACGGCGAACACCAGCGCCTTGCCGACCTGCGGCACGGTGCCGAGCACCGTGTCGACGAACAATTCGTCGGGCTTGCGCTCGGAGAATTCCGCCAGGAAGCGCAGCAGTTCGCGCGCCTTGGCCAGCGGATAGACCAGCACGCCACCGTACATCTGTGGCGCCACCGGATGGAGCTGGAACTCGAACGACGTCACCACGCCGAAGTTGCCGCCGCCGCCCTGCAGACCCCACAGCAAGTCGCGGTTCTCGTCCGCGCTGGCGCGCACGTAGGCGCCGCTGGCCGTGATCACGTCGGCGCCGCGCAGGTTGTCGCAGGACAGGCCGAAGCGCGGCGTGAGCCGGCCGAAGCCTCCACCCAGGGTCAGTCCCGCCACTCCCGTGTGCGAAACCCGGCCGGCGGGCGTCGCGAGACCGAAGGCCTGCGACTCACGATCGAGATCGCCGAGCAAGGCGCCGGACTCCACGCGCGCCGTGCGCGCGATCGGATCCACGCGCACGCCGCGCATGGGTGACAGGTCGATCATCAGCCCACCGTCGCACACGGACTGCCCTGAAAGACTGTGTCCCCCGGCGCGCACCGCGACCAGCAGGTCCTGCGCGCGTGCGAAGTTCACGGCCTGCACGACGTCCGATGGTCCTGCGCAGCGGACGATGAGCGCGGGCTTGCGATCGAAGGCGCCGTTCCAGATGTGTCTCGCCTGCTCGTAGCCCTCGTCGGTTGCGGTGAGTAGTTGGCCGCGGAGGCTGCCGCGCAGGTCGTCGATGTCGCGGCCGCGCAGCACGAGTTGTCTGCCGGTGCGCCCGATGGCGGGCGTGTCGGCGCTGGCGGCGAACACCCGCCTGGCCGGAATCAGCGCCAGGGCGCCCGCGGAGATGGCCGAGGAGACGAAAGTTCTTCGCTTCATTTGTATTCCTCCCGGGGGAAAATGCCCTCGCTAGTCAGCGGGTCGATGACCCCTGAGCGCGCGGCACTCGCGCTCCGCCTCGCGCCGGCTCAGCTCGCCAATGACCTCCAGCTTCGGCTGGTAGATCCAAAGGTCGCCCGGACCGTCGAGCAGCACGCCAAAACTCAACTTCGCCTGGTCGCATCGTACGGGACCCATCGTCAGGCTGACAGGCGTCCAGCGGTGCGTGCCGCGAAATTCGAAGCTGCCGCTCTCCGCAGCCAT
>DASTHJ010000126.1:0-2288 GCA_035718265.1 Steroidobacteraceae bacterium
CCGGCTGCCGGTGATGCTGCTGGCGGCCGACACGCTGCGCGTCGCGCTCGCGACCACGCACCTGCCGCTGCGCGCCGTCAGCGATGCAATCACCGGCGGGTTGCTGGACACCGTGCTCGGCATCGTGCACACCGACGTGCAGCGCCTCTGGGGCATCTCGCGTCCGCGCATCGCGGTCTGCGGCCTGAATCCGCATGCCGGCGAGAGCGGCCACCTCGGCACCGAGGATCGCGACGTGATCGCACCGGCCATCGCGCGGGCGCGCGCCGCCGGCATGCTGGTGGACGGGCCGCTGCCGGCCGACACCGTGTTCGTGCCGCGGCACCTCGCCAACTACGACGTCGTGCTCGCCATGTACCACGACCAGGGCCTGCCGGTGCTCAAGCACTCGGGCTTCGGTCACGCCGTGAACGTGACGCTGGGGCTGCCCATCGTGCGCACCTCGGTGGACCACGGCACGGCGCTCGACCTCGCCGGCACCGGCCGCGCGGATGCCGGCAGCCTGGTCGCCGCCACGCGGCTGGCCATCGAGTTCGCGTCGCGCGCGTGATTTACGCCCGCAAACGCTTCGGTCAGCACTTCCTGCACGATCCCGGCGTGCTCGACCGCCTCGTGCGCGAGATCGATCCGCAGCCCGACGATGCGCTGCTCGAGATCGGACCGGGCCGCGGCGCGCTCACCGGGCGACTGCTGGGACGTGCGCGCAGCTTCGACGCCATCGAGATCGACCGCGACCTGGCCGCCGGATTGCGTCGCAGCTTCGCCGGCGCGGCGGGTTTCGAGCTGCACGAAGCCGACGCGCTGGAATTCGACCTGGGCGCGCTGGCGCGGCGGCGCGCGGGCCGGCTGCGGGTGATCGGCAACCTGCCCTACAACATCTCGACGCCGCTGCTGTTCCACGTCGCCGCCGCGCACGAGCACATCGTCGACCTGCACGTGATGCTGCAGAAGGAAGTCATCGACCGCATCGTCGCCGCACCCGGCAGCGGCGAGTACGGCCGTCTCACCGTGATGCTCGCGCCCTGGTTCGAGACGCAGCACCTGTTCGATGTAGGACCCGGCGCATTCACGCCGCCGCCGCGCGTCTGGTCGGCGGTGGCGCGGCTGCGCGTGCGGCGGGAACCGGCCTTCACCATACCTTCCACGTTTGCGCGCACCGTCTCCGCGGCCTTCTCGCAGCGGCGCAAGACGCTGCGCAACGCCGTGCGCTCGCTGATGGACGCGAGCGACATCGTCGCGGCGGGCATCGATCCGGGTGCGCGGCCGGAAACGCTCTCGCCCGCGCAATTCGCCACGCTGGCGGCGCACGTGCCCGAACGATAGTTCGGTATATTAGGGGCCGCATGGACGAGAGCCCGCACAAGATCCGCGTCGACGTCGACACCAGCTATCTCGCCGAACAGTCCGATCCGCGTCAGCGGCGCTATGTCTTTTCCTACACGATCACCATCCGCAACGAGGGCAGCGTCCCGGCGCGGCTGCTGACGCGGCACTGGATCATCACCGACTCGAACGGCAAGGTGCAGGAAGTGCGCGGAGAAGGCGTGGTCGGCGAGCAGCCGTACCTGAAGCCCGGCCAGCGCTTCCGCTACTCGAGCGGCGCCGTGCTGGAGACGCCGGTCGGCGCCATGCAGGGCAGCTACCAGATGGTCGCCGACGATGGCCAGAAGTTCAGCGCGCCCATCGCGGCCTTCCGCCTGGCCATGCCCGGCATGCTCCATTGAGCGCGACGTAGATGGCCCGCTACGCCATCGGTGACGTCCAGGGCTGCTTCGACGAATTGCAGACGCTGCTCGATCGCTGCCACTACTCCGCGGACCGCGACGAACTTTGGTTCGTCGGGGATCTCGTGAACCGCGGCCCGAAATCCCTCGAGACGCTGCGCTTCGTGCGCTCGCTCGGCGCCGCCGCCACGGTGGTGCTCGGCAACCACGACCTGCACCTGCTGGCGCTGGCCTACGGCGCGAAACAACCGAAGGACGGCGACACGCTCGAACAGGTGCTGCACGCACACGATCGCGACCCGCTGCTCGAATGGTTGTCAGGCCGGCCGCTCGCGGTGTTCGACGAGCCGCGCGGTGATTTCCTGGTGCACGCCGGGCTCGCACCGCAATGGTCGCCGCGCTTCGCCGCGCAGCTGGCGCGCGAAGTGGAAGCCGTACTGCGCGAGGACCCGCGCTCGCTGTTCGATGCCATGTACGGCAACCAGCCCGACCGGTGGAGCGATGGGTTGCGCGGCATGGACCGGTTGCGCTTCGTCATCAACGTGTTCACGCGCATGCGTTACT
>DASTHJ010000127.1:0-8762 GCA_035718265.1 Steroidobacteraceae bacterium
ATCACGCAGATCGTGCGCCTGCCGGCGGAGAACGATCCGACGCTCACGCGCATCGAGAAGATCCGCGAGCGCGACACCGCCGTGGTCGACACCGTCAACGATTACTACGCGAGCTTCCACGACAACATGGAAGACTCGTACGGCAGCTGGCGCCAGACCAGCTTCACCGAGCTCGAGAAGGAAATGCGCGCGCGCTCGGCGGCGCGCACGCGCACCGTGCTCGGCGCGGCCGCCCTGATCGCCAGCATCTTCGCGCCCAACTCCTGCAGCACGTACGACAGCTGCCGCATCGCCGACGCGGCGCGCAATGCCGGTGCGATGGGCGGCATCGCCGCGATCCTCTCCGGCGTGAAGAAATACGCCGACGCGCGTACGCATGCCGACGCGCTCAAGGAGCTCACGCAGAGCTTCCAGTCGGAGGTCGCGCCGCAGGTCGTGGAGGTGGAGGGTCACACGCTGCGCCTCACGGGCACCGCCGAAGACCAGTACCGTGAATGGCGCAAGCTGCTCAAGCAGATTTATGTCGAGGAGACCGGTTCGGCCGCCGCGCCTCCGCCGGAACCCCCGGCGCCGGCCGTCGTGACGACGACCGCGACGGCCACGTCGAGCGACGTCAAGCCGCGTGCCGAACCGCCGAATTAGTCAGATACTCCACAATCGTGACAAACCAGAACCAGGCCGGCACGAAGCTGTGCGGCCGCTTCGTGCTGATTGAAAAACTCGGGGCCGGCGGCTACGGCGAGGTCTGGCGTGCCCGGGACGAGCTGCGCGACCTGGACGTCGCGCTGAAGATCCTCTATTCGCAGTTCGCGAACTCCGAGGCCGCCTGGCAGGTATTCCAGCGCGAGTTCACCCTGACCGCGCGCCTGAATCATCCGGGCGTGCTGCGCGTCTACGAACCAGTGCGCACGGCGGATGCCACGGTGCTGCCCATGGTGCTGGCGGCCGGCGGCGACCTGCGGCAGATGCGTGGCGCGTCGTACACGCGGATCCTGCCCATGCTCATCGACATCGCGGCCGCGCTCGAGCACGCGCATGCACGCCGCATCGTGCACCGCGACCTGAAGCCTTCGAACGTGCTGCTCGACGGCGCCGGGCGTCCGCTGCTCGCGGACTTCGGCGCGGGCGCGAGCGAAGGCGACAACACTTCGGGGCCGCCCGGATCGCCCTTTTCCGCGAGCCCACAGCAACTGGCCGGCGAGCCGGCCCGGCCATCCGACGACATCTATGGTCTCGGCGCGCTGGCCTACGAGCTGCTGTCCGGCTATCCACCGTTCTACCCGGCGTTCGACGCGAAGAAGATCGCGACCGAGCCGGTACCGCGCCTCAAGCCCGTCAAGCCCATCCCGCCGCGCCTCGAGCTGCTCGTCTCCTGGCTGCTCGCCAAGCAGGCGCGCGAGCGGCCGCCGAGCATGCGGCACGTGGCCGACGAAATGAACGCGGTGCTGCAGGACACGCTGGGGCTGGAGAGCGCACCGGAGGTCGCGTCCGAAGCGGAAGCAGCCATCCTCGGTGCCGAAGCGGAAAATCTCACGCCGGCCGTCATGGCCGACGAAGAAGAGGAATTGCCCGCGGTCAGCACCGTGCGCGAGCTCGAGGAAATCGATCCGGGCGTGCTGCCCAAGGTCGACGAGCTGCGCGCGCAGGTGGTCCGTGAGCAGCGTGCGCGCAATCGCCGGCGTGGCTGGCTCATGGCGGCCGTTCTGGTGCTGGTCGCCGGCGTCGCGTACTTCATGCTGCCGAAGCTCGCGAGCCAGCAGAAGATCGACGTTGCCTCGCTCAACCTGCCAAGTGGTCCCACCGAGGACGACGAGGCCGTGCAGAAGAAGGCCGACGAGCTGGCTGAGACGCACTCCGCCCTGGCCAGGCGCATCCAGGACCTCGACGCGCGCGCCGCGGCCCTGTGGGCCGGCACCGACTTCGCCGCCGCGCGCAGGTCGCTCGACGAGATCGGCGGCATGCTGGAGCGGCGCAAGTACGACGCGGTACCCGCCGCGCTGGCGAGCCTCGAGAAGTCGATCACCGGGATCGAATCGCGCGTGCAGGCGGCCTTGTCCGCGCAGATTTCGGAGGGCAAGCGGGCCTTGACCGCGGGCGAGTTCGAGAACGCGCGCCAGGCGTATGAGACGGCGCTCAAGATCGAGCCCGGCAACAATGCCGCCACGGACGGACTCGCCAAGGTCGCCGCGGCGAGCGGCGTGGTTCCGACACTGGCCGACGCCGAGAACGCCGAGAATGACAACGACCTGGCACGTGCACAGACGCTGTTCGCCGACGTGCTGAAGCGCAATCCGGGCAACGTCACGGCCACCGAAGGGCTGGCGCGCGTGCGCCGTGCGCTGGCCGAAAAGCAGTTCAACGCCGAGATGGGCGCCGGGCTCGCGGCTCTGAACGCCGGCCGACTCGGCGAGGCCCGCACGCATCTCGAAAAGGCGCACCAGCTCCGCCCGGACAGCGCCGAGGTCAGCGCCGCATTGCAGCGGGTCGCCGATACCGGTTCTGGCCGCAGCCTCGCGGAACTCGAGCAGCGCGCGGCACGCCTCGCCGCCGAGGAGCGCTGGACCGAGGCGCTGGCGATCTACGACGAGGCCCTGAGTCGGGACCCCTCGCTGCAATTCGCCATCGACGGGCGCGCCGCCGTCGCGCCGCGCGCGGAACTGGGCAAGCGCCTGCAGGCACTCATCGACAGGCCCGAGCGTTTGGCGGAGGACAGTGTGCGCGCCGAGGCAGAGCGGCTGTTGGCGCAGGCAGATGCGCTTCCCAGGAAAGGGCCGGTCATCCGTTCCCAGGTGGCGCGGCTGGAAATCCTGCTGCCCACGTTCAACCAGCCCGTCTCCCTGGCGCTCGAATCTGACAATGCCACCGAGGTGGCCATCCAGCGGGTCGGCTTCTTCGGCGCCTTCGAGCGCCGCGAAGTGACCCTGAAACCGGGCAAGTACACGGTGACGGGCAAGCGCGCGGGCTATCGCGACGTGCGGCGTGAAATCACGGTCGCGCCCGGGCAGGGCGGGCAGACCATCGTCATCCGCTGCCTGGAACCGATTTGAACTGAGGCACTTCTAACCGAGCAGATGGAACCATCCCCCTCACTGGACGCCTCGATCGTCCTGCGGAATTCGCAGGGTGAATCGCATTTTGGCGCCCGTGTCGTCATCGATCCGGGCTCGGGCGCGATGCGGGCGGATCACCTGGACGCCCCGGCCGCGGTCGAGGCCGCGCCGCTGGCCTCGCTGCGCCCGGTATCCGGCCGCTGGCTGTTCGATGCCGCGCCGGAGGGACGCATCTACATAAATGGCGTGCCCGTGCAGGGCGCGCGCATCGTGATCGCCGGCGACGTGATCACCATCGCCGGCATGCAGCTGCTGGTCGAGGAAGCGCAGCCGCACCGGCTGGCGCTGCGGCGTTTCGAGCTCGAGGGCAACGAGACCCTGCCGCCCGTCGGTGACAGCGTGCGCAGCGTCGTGCCGCCGGCCGACGACCTGCCCATCGAACTGGGCGAAGTGCCGAGTGTCGAGGGAGCGGCCACCGCGCGGCCCCCGCGCGCGCCGCGCAGCAAGCTCAACTACCTGGCATGGATCATGGGTGCGCTGCTGGTCGCGGTGTTCGGCCTGTTCACGCTGCTGCGGCCCATCGCGCTCGAGCTGCAGCCCGCCGACGCGCACGTGCGCTCGCTCGGCACGTTCTCCTGGCAGTCGGCCGCGAGCGTGTTCGTGTTCCCGGGCGAGCACACGCTGCGCGCCGAGCGCGAGGGATACCAGCCAGCCGAGATCAAGGTCACGGTGCGCGGACCCGCGCAGCCGCGCGCACTGATCCACCTGATCAAACTACCCGGACGGCTGCAGGTCGACACCGGCGGCGTGGCCGCGGAGCTCTCGGTGGACGGCGCGCGCATCGGCCGCGTGCCCGGCACGCTGGACGTACCCGCGGGCGAGCGCACGTTGACGTTCAAGGCGCCGCGCTACCTGGATCACGTCGAGCGCGTGAACATCAACGGCGCGCGCGAGCTGCAGCAGCTCAAGGTTGCGCTCAAGCCGAACTTCGCGGTCGTCTCCATCAGCTCGGAACCTTCCGGCGCGCAGATCGAGGTCGACGGCAAGCCCGTCGGCGTGACGCCGGCAAAGGTCGAGATGGACTCCGGCATGCGCCGCGTGCAGGTGTCGTCACCGGGACTGCGCGCGTGGACTTCGAGCGTCGCGGTGCAGGCGGGTGTGCCACAGACCATCGGTCCGATTGCGCTCGGCGCCGCCGATGCGCGCGTGACCGTGCGCTCCGTGCCCTCGGGGGCGCAGGTCACGACGGGTGGCAGCTTCCGTGGCGTCACGCCCGTCACCATCGACCTCGCACCCGGCGTCTCGCATGCCATCACCGTGACGCGCGCCGGCTATGCGCCGTGGACGCGCGAGGTGTTCGCCGAAGCTGGCAAGCAATCGCAACTCGACGCACGTCTCTCGGCACTGCTGGTGCCGGTTCGCATCCAGGGCCAGCCCGCCGACGCCGAAGTGTTCGTGAACGGCAACTCGCGCGGGCACGCGCCCGCGTCGGTGGAGCTGCCGGCGAGCCGCCATCACATCGAGGTGCGCAAGGAAGGTTACGACCCGTTCGTCACCGACCTGGTGCTCGCGCCCGGCATCGGGCGCACTCTGGAATACAAGCTGGTGAACCCGAAGGACATCGTCGGCAACTCGCCGGCGCGGATCACCACCAAGTCGGGCATCAGGCTCATCATCGTCGCCGGCGGCACGTTCATGGCCGGCACGGATCGTCGCGATCAGGGGCGCCGCCCGAACGAAGGATTGCACAAGGTGACGCTGCTGCGGCCGTTCTACATGGGAGAGCGCGAAGTCACCAACGGGCAATTCCGCAAGTTCCGCGAGACACACAATTCCGGCTCCATCGGCAACATCTCGCTGGATCTCGACAAGCAGCCGGTGGTGCGCGTCACCTGGAACGACGCCGCGGAGTTCTGCAACTGGCTCTCCGAGCAGGAAGGCCTGCCGCCGGCGTACGTGGCCACGCCGGCCGGCGAGGATGGCGCGGCCAGCTACGCGCTCATCACGCCGGTCACCAACGGATACCGCCTGCCCACCGAGGCCGAGTGGGAATTCGTCGCGCGCGCCGCGGCCAGCGGCAAGCCGCTCAAGTATCCGTGGGGCCAGGAACTGCCGGTGGTCCCGGGCTCGGCGAACGTCGCGGGCAGCGAGGCGCTCGCATTGTTGGGTGCCGCGCTCGAAGGACACCGCGACGAGTTCCCGGCGGCGGCGGCGCCGGCGCTGTTCGCGCCGAACTCGATGGGCTTCTACGACTTCGCGGGCAACGTATCGGAGTGGGTCAACGACCGCTATCTTTCCTACATCCCTTCGGCGGCGGTCACCGATCCGATCGGACCCGCCGAGAGCAAGGGTCATGCGTATCGCGGGTCCAACTGGCGGACCACGAGCACCTCGGAGCTGCGCTTCCAATGGCGTGAAGGCGCCAACGAGGCGAGCGACGTCATCGGTTTTCGCGTCGCGCGCTACGTCGCGCCGCCCGCGCCGCAGTCGGCGGCGCAATAGGAGTTCACATGCGTAATCTGCTTTTCAGCGTATTTGCGATCGGCGTCGCCGCGGTCGCGGCGATGACTGCCACGACGGCCATGCTCAACGCGCCGCAGCGCACGGCCGCCGCGGAGGTGATCACGCAGAACATCCAGCCCGACGATACCAGGGACGCCGCGCCGGCCAGCCAGCCAGCGACCAGCAAGGATGAGGATGCGCCCCCGGCGAAGCCCGGCGGCACTCCCGACAGCGCTGCCAAGCCGGCCGCCGACGCCGGCGGCGCGGACAAAAACGACACGGCCGCAGCCGAGCCCGAAGGCGACAAGGATCCGTACGAGGGCATCGCGCCCGAGGAACTGCCGCCTGACCTGCAATACAGCGCCGATTCGAGCGTGAGCTTTCCCACGAACATCTAGGTCGCGCCTTCCATGTACGGCATCCATTTCGATCACCACACGCTCTCCATCGCCCGCGACGGCGAGCTGCTCGCGAGCGAGCCACTGGCGGTCGAAACCGGTCCCGAGCCGCGCGCCGGCTCGGCGGCACTCGCCACCGCCCGCGGCCGTCCGGACGAGGTGTCGCTCGGTCATTGGCGCGAGCTCGGCAGGGACGAGGCGGCCGCGCGCAATGTCGCGCGCGAAATGATCGCGCGGCTCGCGGCGCTGGGAGTCGACGAACGTATCGAGGCCGTCGTCGCGGTGCCCGCCGACCTGGAGGTGGGCGCGCTCTCCGCGCTGCGTGGCGCGATGCAGGCGGCCGGCGTGGATGCGCGCGAATTCGTCGACGCGGCGTCGCTCACCGCGGCTGCGGTCGCCGATCGAGGCCACTACGTGATCCTGGAAGCCGGCTGGCGCTCCGCCACGGCGGCCCGCGTCGCAGGCGGCGCGGACTGTGTCGTCGAAGAGGCCTTCCTCAGCGAGCGCGCCAACCTGCTGGACGTCTACGACCTGTGGCTGATCGCGGTCGCCGCCGCCATGGTGAAGAACACGCGATTCGATCCGCTGCTCAGCCTGGCGGTCGAGCAGCGCCTGTTCGCCGCGCTGCCGCAGGTGGCGGCGCGCGCCGCGACCGAAGGTGCCGCCGAGGCGGTGCTCGAGGAGAATGACTCGCGCTTCGCCGTCACATTGAACGCGCAGCTGTTCGCCGACGCCGCGCAGCCCTTCTATCGCGAGCTGGCGCGCCTGGCGCGCTCGGCGCGCATCGCCGGACAAGGCGCCGCGCTGGTGCTGCCGGCCGAGTCGCGGCGCTGGCCGGGATTCCTGCCGCGACTGCTGGAGAACGAGCAGGAGGGCGTGGTGATCGTGCCGCCCGGCATCGCCGCGGTCGCCGCGTCGCTGCAGTCCGCCGATCCGCAGGTCGCGCCGCGGCTGCGCCGCCACGTGGCGCGCATCGCCGATCATCCGCTCGCCGCCGCGGTGGAATACGTGTCTTCGGCGAGCAGTTCGCCCGGCCACTCGCTGCCGGTGACGCATATCCTGTACGGCGGTGATTCGATGCGCTTCCCGGAGAGCGGGCTGGTGATCGGTACCGAGGAGGTCTCCAACACGCCGCACATCACGTTGCCGCGTGCCGCGGCCGGCGTGTCGCGCCGCCACTGCTCGCTGCGCCGCGAGGGCGAGCGCACCATCCTGATCGACCACAGCCGCTACGGCACGTGGATCAATGGCGCGCGCGTGCGCGAACGTGCCACGGTGCGGCCCGGCGATCGCGTGCGCGTCGGCACGCCCGGCGTGGAGTTCACGCTGATCTCGGCCGCCGCCTTCGGAGCGCCCTGACCCATGCCACTGAAGAAGCGCCGCGCCTTCGAAGTCTTCACGCTGTCGTTCCTCGACTGCATCTGCTGCGGCTTCGGCGCGGTGGTGCTGTTCTACACGATCGTGCAGGCGCACGCCGGCGCCAAGGAAATCATCCGCATCGACCAGCTCACCGGCGAAGTGCGCAAGCTCGAGGAGGAAGTGAAGGAGGGCGTGAAGAACCTGGTGGTGCTGCGCAACGCGCTGGAGAGGACCGACGAGGACGCCGCCGCCGCGCGGGCACGCGCCATCCGCGTCGCCGAGGAGCTCAAGAAGCGCAAGGAGAAGTCCTCGACCTACGACGACGAATCGATCGCGCGCCGCGAGCACATCAACAAGCTGATCGCCGACATCAAGTCGCTCGAGGAGGGCAAGAAACGTCTCGAGGGTGGCGCGCTCGACAAGGGCCCGGCGGGCGACCGCATCAAGGCGTTCCGCGGCCGCGGCGACCGGCGCTACATCAGCGCGTTGCGCATCAAGGGCAAGCGCATCCTGGTGCTGCTGGACACCTCGGCCAGCATGATGGACGACGACGTGGTCAAGATCATCCGCCTGCGCAACGAGCCGGAAGCGGCGCGCAAGCTCGGCCCGAAGTGGCGGCGCGCGCTCGACATGGTCGAGTGGATCACCGCGCAATTGCCGAACAACAGCCAGTTCCAGGTGTACGGCTTCAACGTCAAGGCGAAGGCCGTGGTGCCCGACACCCAGGGCAAATGGCTGGACGGCAACGACCCGCGGGCCATCAACAACGTGCTGACCGCGGCGCGCAACATCGTGCCCGCCGACGGCACCAGCCTGGTGAACGCGCTGACCGCGCTGCGTACCATCAACCCCGCGCCCGACCAGATCATCCTGATCACCGACGGCCTGCCGACCCAGGGCTCGGTACCGCCGTCGCGCAAGTTCATCAACGTGCGCGAACGCGAGAAGCTGTTCGAGTCCGCGATGAAGACCGTGACCAAGGACCAGCCGATGGACATCGTGCTGCTGCCGATGAAGGGCGACCTGCTGGCGGCGCACGCCTTCTGGCGCCTGGCGCGCAAGACCGGCGGGTCGTACGTGATTCCGTCGCGCGACTGGCCGTGAGCAGCTAGGGGAACACCATGGCCATCGGCAAACGTCGCGAATTCGAAGTCTTCACGCTGTCGTTCCTCGACTGCATCTGCTGCGGCTTCGGCGCCATCATCCTGCTGCTGGTGCTGACCGACGTCGGCCAGCCGATCGTCATCGAGCGCAGCGAGAAGGACCTCAAGGCGCAGATCGACGCGCTGCAACGCCAGCTGTTCGACCTGCGCGGCGAGACCGACGTGCTCAACCGCGAGCTGCAGGGGCGCATGAAGGAGAAGGACGCCGAGCAGCTCAAGGCGTCGATCCTGGCCGGCGACCTGTCGAAGATCCGCGGCGAATTCAAGGCCAGCGAAGGCGAGGCCTCGGT
>DASTHJ010000128.1:0-3430 GCA_035718265.1 Steroidobacteraceae bacterium
TGGGACCCAAGGAGTCGTTCTATCTACGAACACCCACTTCCTCACCCGAGAATCTTCGTGAATCGCTTTCGCTGGCCTACGGACAAATCGGTCGCATCCGCAAGTACCGCACTCTCTTCCTGGTTGGACGTACCCGCGTTCACCTGGACCGCGTGGAAGGCCTCGGTCATTTTCTCGAGCTCGAAGTCGTCCTGGTGGACGATGAATCCGCTGAACAGGGCGTTCGTGAAGCGGGTGAACTCATGGAGAAACTCGGTATACAGCCCGAGCAGCTCATCGACGGCGCGTACATCGACCTGATGCTGGCCGGCCAGGGGGAACCGCTGGTCTCGCCTGCGGTCTTTGGTTGAGCGACCATTCCGGGCGCTGACCCGCGCCGGGGACAAGGGAGAACAACCATGAAAGCACCCCTGCTGGGGCTCGTCGTCGCGTCCGTGGCGTTCGGCGCCAGTGCACTCCATTTCTGGAACCAGCTCGAGAAGGAACGCGCCCGCGCCGCGCAGGTGGAAAAGGCCACGCTCGCGTTGAAGGCGCGTGTCGCCGAACTGGAACGGGCTCGTGACCAGCTCGAATCCGCCCGCATGGCTCCCGCCGGCGAATTCATCGCCGGCCGGCTCGATCCGGCACATCCCACGGCGGTGGCGCCCCAGCCCGCATCGGAACCCAGCGGCGAGGGCGGCCAGCAAACGGCGGTCTGGAGCGCCGTGCCCCAGAAGCCATCGCCCGCCATGCTCAAGATGATGCGTTCGCAACTGCGGGCGAACAATCGACGCATCTATGCCGACCTGGGTCAGAAGCTGGGCCTGAGCCAGGAGATGAGCCACATGCTCATCGACCTGCTGACCGACCAGCAGATGCCGGATCCGGACCGGTTCCGGCGCAGCGATGATCCTGGCGATCTGCGCCGCCAGGGCCTGGATTGGCAGCGGCAGAACGAACAGGCCATCTCCGATCTGATCGGTCCGGCCAAGGCCCAGGCACTGAAGGAATACCAGGCCACGCTGCCGGCGCGCATGGAGGCGGACAACCTGGCACAACAGCTCGAGGGCAGCGACCTGCCGCTGAGCGCGGATCAGCGCAAGCGACTCATCGATGCGTACGTCATTGAACGGGCACGCGTGCCGCCGCCCGAGTACGTCGAGGGCATGGACGGCGAAGCGTTTTCCAGGAACATGCTGGCCTGGCACGACGACTACGAAGCGCGCGTCACGGCCGAAGTCGGCCGCATCCTGAATCCGGAGCAGCTCTCGACGTTCAACGAGATCCAGCAATGGCAGAAGGAGATGCGCTCGCAGTTCGCCAGCGCGACCGGCGGCCGGATGTTGCGTCGCACTGGCGTCGGCAATGCCGTGACGCTCGCCGCGCCGGCAGGCACCGTCAGCATGGTCGTCGAGGGGCAGGTGCCGGATCCTGCGGCGGAGAAGAAAAGGCCCTGATGAGCTCCGACGAGCAGCAGATCCGCGAGCTGATCGCCACCTGGATGTCGGCGACACGGGCGGGTGACATTGCGACCGTGTTGTCGCTGATGACCGATGACGTCGTGTTCCTGGTCGCCGGCCAGCCGCCGTTCGGCAAGCAGAAATTCGCCGAGGCCATGCGGCCGGCACCCGGCGCCGCCATGCCGCGGATCGACGGGCACAGCGAGATCGAGGAAATCCGGATCGCCGGGGACTGGGCCTTCGTGCGCACGCGGCTGAGCGTCGAGATCACGCCGCCCGGCGCGCCGCCCATGAAGCGCGCAGGGCATACTCTTTCCGTTCTGCGCAGGACGGATGGCCGTTGGCGGCTGGCGCGCGACGCCAATCTGCTCACACCCGTCGCGCTCTGACCCCCGTGGATCGGCTGCTGTACATCTGCGGTGCGCTGGCCGGGTTCGCCGGCGCCGCGATCGGCGCCTTCGGCGCGCATGCCCTGAAAGGGCGCATTCCGCCCGAGCTGTTCGGCACGTTCGAAACCGCGGTGCGCTACCACCTGTATCACGCGCTCGCCTTGTTTGCCGCCGCCTGGGGATACGCCCGCTGGCAGCAACGCGCCTTCGGCATCGGCGGCGGGCTGTTCCTCGTGGGGATCGTGTGCTTCGCGGGCAGCATCTATCTGCATGCGTGGGCGGACGTGCTGCTGCCGGGCGTCGCGCCCGCCGGCGGCATGGCGTTGTTCGCCGGCTGGCTGTGCCTCGCCTGGGGTGCATATCGGGCACCGCGCAAGCCCACCGTCACCTGACAGTTGCACGGGAATCCGCGCCGGCGTCCTGCGCGGGCAGGCACGCGGTCTGCTAACTTCCCGGCCATGATGTTCTATGACTACTACGCCGACGTGCCCGAGGACACGTTGCGTGATTTCATCGCGGGCCAGCAGTTGGGACGGCTGGTCACCGCGGGCGCGGACGGCCAGCCGCACCTCGGGCTCTACCCCTTCATGTTCCTCGGCGACCGCATCGAAATGCACCTGCACCGCAAGGACGAGCAGCTCGCGGATCTCGCGGCCAATCCGCAGTGTGTGTTCGAAGTGGACGAGGTGCTGGGCTCGATCCCGTCGCACTGGGTACACGCCAGCAACGCGATGTTCGCCACGGCCTATCATCGCGCGGTGATCTTCGAGTGCGAGGCCACGGTCTCGGACGATCCACGCGTGCTGGCCGCGCAGCAGCAGCGCCTGATGCAGCACCATCAGCCGGAGGGCGGCCACGCGGCGGTCACGGCCGACCACGCGATGTACCGCGGCGCGTTCCGCGAGATCCGCGCGCTCACGCTCGCGGTGCGCGCGCGCAAGGTGAAGTGGAAGCTCGGCCAGAATCGCGATCCCGAGCAGCTCAGGCGCGTCATCGAGGAGCTGCGCAGGCGCGCGCGGCCCACGGATGCCGCCGCCGCCGACGCACTGCAATGGTCGCTGGACCAGGCGAACCGCTAGCCGCGACTTCCTGGACGCGGGCGATCTATGCCTGGATGTGCATCATCCTGGCGGAGACGCTGCATGGACTGGTGCGCGAGATTTTCATCGCGCCCGCGATCGGCAGCCTGCGCGCGCGGCAGGTCGGCGTGCTCGTGGGTAGCCTGATCGTGCTGGTGATCGCGCTGTTGACGGTCCGCTGGATGCGGGCACAGAGGCGACGCGCGCAATTCACCATCGGCGGTCTCTGGGTGGCGCTGACGCTGGTATTCGAGATTTCGCTCGGCCGCGCGCTGGGGTTCGGCTGGGAGCGCGTCCTCGAGGACTACAACCCGGCGCGCGGCGGGTTCATGATGCTCGGCCTGGCTTTCATGTTCATCGCGCCATGGCTGGCGGCGAAGGTAAGAGGTGCCGGGTGAGGAAAGTGGGGATTAGAAAGGTGCGGAAAATGGGGACATTCTCCATTTCCCCCGCTCCGCGGGCAAAAGGGGACGTACCTGCAGCAGGTGCGTCCCCTTTTGCTCGGAAATGAGGAATGTCCCCA
>DASTHJ010000129.1:0-4507 GCA_035718265.1 Steroidobacteraceae bacterium
GCCGGCCAGCGCCATCGGCTCGGCGGGCAGCGGATCCGGGAGCAGGTCGTTGTACAGGTCCATGGCCGATATGTTATCCGCGGCAGGTCTGCCTTGCAGTCGTGCGTGGCAGCCGATAAAAGCTAGGTCCGAATCGTTCCATACGGGTGATACATGAGCTCGCTCGAAGACCTGCGTCGCAGGATCAACGAACTCGACCGCCAGATCCTCGAGCTGGTCGGCAAACGGCAGGAGACCAGCCGCGAGGTGGCGCGCGCCAAGCGTGCCACCGGCCAGGCGACGCGCGATTACAACCGCGAGAAGGAAGTGCTGCTGGCGGCGCGCGATTCCGCCAGGCAGTTCGGCGTGTCACCCCAGGTCGCCGAGAACCTCCTGCGACTGCTGATCCGCTCTTCTCTAACTACCCAGGAGCAGGCCAGCGTCGCCGCCAAGGGGGCGGGCTCCGGCCGCAGCGCGCTGCTCATCGGTGGTGCCGGCAAGATGGGCCGCTGGTTCGCGGATTTCATGGCGTCGCAGGGCTTCAGCGTCGAGGTGGCCGACCCGGCCGGCGCCCCGCCCGGGTTCGCGCACCTGCCCGACTGGCGCAGCAGCACGCTCACGCACGACTTCATCGTCATCGCGACGCCGCTCGGCATCACCGACCGGATCCTGCGGGAACTGGCCATGCGTCGCCCGAGAGGCGTGATCTTCGACGTCGGCTCGCTGAAGTCGCCGCTGCGCGCCGGGCTGAACGCGCTGAAATCCCATGGCTGTCGCGTGACTTCGCTGCACCCGATGTTCGGGCCGGACACGGAGCTTTTGTCGGGCCGCCACGTGATCTTCGTCGAGGCGGGCTCCGCCGAGGCCACCGCGGCGGCGCGCGAGCTGTTCGCTTCGACGATGGTCGAACAGGTGGTCATGTCGCTGGACGAGCACGACCGCTTGATCGCCTACGTGCTCGGCCTGTCGCACGCGCTCAACATCGCGTTCTTCACCGCGCTCGCCGAGAGCGGCGAGGCCGCGCCGCGCCTCGCGAAGCTGTCGTCCACCACCTTCGACTCGCAGCTCGACGTGGCGCTGAACGTGGCGCAGGAAAGTCCCGAGCTGTATTTCGAGATCCAGAGCCTGAACGACTACGGTTCCGAATCGCTGGAAGCGCTGGCGCAGGCCGTCGAACGGCTGCGCGCGGCGGTCATTTCGCAGGATTTCGCGGCGTTCGAGTCGCTGATGCGCCGCGGCCGCGAGTACCTCGAGGATCGCCGTTCGATCGCGGAGCGGCGTGCGTGAACCACGCCTCGCGCGACCCGTACGCTGGCAGCGCGGAAGAGCTGCGCGAACGGCTGCGCGCGTTGACCGAGGAAGTGCAGCGCAACGAGCTGCTGCTGCGCAAGACGCAGTCGCGCGAGATCGAGCTGCTGCGTGCCCACTCGCTGGGCGAGCTGTTCGAGCGCATCGTCTCGGGCCTGCGCGACGCCTATGGACTCGACGTGGTGACGCTGACGCTGTTCGACCCGCAGCACGAGTTGCGCCACCTGTCCGGCAACGAGACCCTGTCGAGCACCGTGATCGAGGAAGTGAGATTCGTCGATGCGGTGTCGCCATTGGCGCCGCGCCTGGCGCAGTTCGATCGACCGTGGCTGGGACCGTTCAATGCCGCCGACCACGAGCTGCTGGTGTCGCCGTCGATGAACCGCGGCAGTGTCGCGCTGATCCCGCTGCCGCGCGACAACCGCGCCATCGGCGTGATCGCCTTCGGCAGCCGGGACGTGCAGCGGTTCACGCACGACCTGGCGGCGGACTTCCTCGCGCATCTCGGCGTGATCGTCGCCATCAGCCTGGAGAACGCCGTGAACCGCGCGCGCCTGGTGCGCTCGGGCGTCACCGATTTCCTGACCGGCTGGCACAACCGCCGTTATTTCCACAACCGGCTGCGCGAGGAGCTGGCGCGCGCCGAGCGCACCGGCAAGGCGCTGGCCTGTCTCATGATCGACGTCGATCATTTCAAGGACATCAACGACCGCTTCGGACACCTGGCCGGGGACGAGGCGTTGAAGGAAGTCGCGCGCCGCGCGGAAGCCGAGATCCGCGCCGGGGACACGGGCGCGCGCTTCGGCGGCGATGAATTCGCCATCCTGCTGGCCGGCGCCGAGAGCTCGCATGCGTTGAAGCTCGCCGAACGCATTCACCAGGGAGTCGGCTCCGCGCCGGTACGCGTGCACGGCGGCGCCCACGTGACGGTGACGCTGTCGATCGGGGTGGCGACCGCGCGGCCGCAGCCGCGCTCGCACGACTACAAGGCCCTGGCGGAGCGCCTCATCGCCGAGGCGGACGCGGCGCTGTATCGGGCCAAGAGCGCCGGGCGCAACCGCGTCGAGATCTCCTCGCACGTCATCGGCTGACGCCCTCGAACCGGCGCAGCAGCGCCAGGAATACCGGCACGCCGAGCAGCGCCATGATGGCGCCCACGGGCAATTGGCGCGGCGCGGCCGCGGTGCGTGCCACCAGGTCCGCCGCGGCTAACAAGGTGCCGCCGGCGAGCGCGGCCGCGGGGATCACGATCCGATGCGCCGCGGTGCCGAACGCCAGCCGCACGAGGTGCGGCACCACCATGCCGACGAAGCCGATGGTGCCGCCCTGGATCACCGCGCCGGCGGTCAGCAGGCCGGCCAGGACGACGATGACCATGCGCCAGCGAGGCAGGTCCAGGCCGAGGCTCTGGGCGGTCGTCTCGCCGGTCGCGAGCACGTCGAGCGGCCGCGCGATCAGGCTGACCGCCGTCGTGGCCAACAAGGCCGCGCCGGCCATGAGCCAGGGCCGCGCGGCCCAGCCGAGGTCTCCCGCCAGCCAGAACATCATGCCGCGTAACTGGCCGTTGTCCGCCAGGACCAGCACGAGCGTGACCAGCGCGCCGCAGGCGCTCGCCAGCACGACTCCGGTGAGCAGCACGCGCGCGGTGCCACCGCCGCGGGACAGCGCCAGCACCAGCAACGTGGCGAGCACCGCACCGGTGGCCGCCGAACTCTGCACCAGCCACAGCGAGCCGCCGAGCAGCAGCGCCAGCAATGCGCCGAGTGCCGATCCGCCCGACACACCGAGCACGTAGGAGTCCGCGAGCGGATTGCGGAACAGGGCTTGCAGCAGCGCGCCGGCAACCGCCAGCAGGGCGCCGATCGCCAGCGCCGACAGGACCCGTGGCACGCGCAGCTCGAGCACGATGGTGCGCGCGGGTTCGGCGGGGTCGCCGAACACCGCCGCGAGGGCGGAGTTCACGCCGACTTCGGTGGAGCCGGCCACGAGACTGAGTCCGATGACACCCGCGGCCAGCGCGACCAGCAACGCGAAGCGCAGGGTGGGAGCAGGGCGCGAATGCACAATGCATTGTAGCCGCGCCTTGTTCGGCCGCGTGGCTCCCGGTAAAACGTCCGCCATGAGTGACTGGATCGACGCCGAGGGATTCCGAGCCAACGTCGGGATCGTGCTGATGCGCGACGCCGGCGAGGTGTTCCTCGGCCAGCGGACCGGCGGCCGGGGCTGGCAGTTTCCGCAGGGTGGCGTGCGCCAGGGAGAGCCGGTCGAGCAGGCGCTGTACCGCGAATTGCACGAGGAGATCGGCCTGACGCGCGAGCAGGTCGAGCCGGTGGGTTCCACGTCCGACTGGCTGCGGTACCGGCTGCCGAAGCGCTACGTGCGCCGCGGGCGCGGCCCGGTCTGCATCGGGCAGAAGCAACGCTGGTTCCTGTTGCGGCTTGCGGTCCCGGAAGCCGGGCTCGAATTCCGGTTCACGCAGACCAGCGAGCCGGAGTTCGACGGCTGGCGCTGGGCAAACTACTGGGAGCCGGTCCGGGAAGTCATCTACTTCAAGCGTCCCGTGTACGTTCGCATGCTGACGGAGCTTGCGCCCAAGGCGTTTCCGCGCGGTGCGCCGCCGCTGCCGGAGTGGTGGCAGTCGGAGCTGGCCGCCGCCGCGGAAGCCTGAATTCCCGATGCCAGGGTTGCCTCCGAAACTCGTCGTCACCACGTACGCGCCGACGCGGCGCATGGTGACGATCGTGCTGCTCGTGCTGGTGGTGGCCGGCGCCGTGTACGGCATGTTCGAGTTCGGCCGCTACAGCGCCGGCTACGATTCGCTCGCCGCGCTCAAGCAGCGCGCCGAGCTGCGCGCGGAAATCCAGTCGCAGGAGGCCACCATCTCCGAGCTGCGCGCCAAGGTGGCGCAGCTGGAATCCTCGACAGTCGGGCAAACCCGGGAGCGCGAGGAGGTGCAGCGCACGATCGAGGATTTGCAGGCCCAGGTGGCCCGGGCCAACCAGGAATTGGCCTTTTTCCGCGGAATCGTGACCCAAAATGCGAACTCGGCCGACGTAAAAATCCAGCAGGCGCGTATGGTGGCAACCGCCGCGGCAAACAAGTTTCGCATCCGCGTGACGCTGGTCCAGCCCATGAAGCCGGACACGGTGGTCAGCGGTGTGGTCATCCTGTCGGTCGACGGCGAGCTCGATGGCAAGCCTGGTCGCGTGGATTTCGCGAC
>DASTHJ010000130.1:0-5671 GCA_035718265.1 Steroidobacteraceae bacterium
CTGCTGCTGGCCGATTCCTCGCGCGCGCACCTGGAGCGCGCCTGCGTGCATCCCAAGACCGGGTCGCCGAACTGCACCGTCGAATCGCCGTACAGCTGCATCGCCGTGCGCCGCGGGCAGCCGCAGATCTTCCCGGACGCCGGTGCGCTCAATGCCTGCCCCAAGCTGCTGGGTCGCATGGGCGGCGCGATGTCGGCCGCTTGCGTACCGGTGAATTTCATGGGGCGCGCGCTCGGCGTGCTGCACGTCGCGGGCGCCAAGGGCAAGCCGCCGAATGCCGAGCAGATTGCGCAGCTCACCGCGCTCGGCGTGCACGCCGGCAATCGCATCGGCACGCTGCGCGCCTTCGAGCGCTCGCAGCTGCAGGCCAGCACCGACAGCCTCACGGGCCTCACCAATCGGCGCGTCGCCGAGGAAGTGCTGGCGAACCTGATCGCGGTGGACTCGGCCTTCGCCGTGGTCATGGCGGATCTCGACTTCTTCAAGCGCCTGAACGACACCATGGGCCACGACGCCGGTGATCGTGCGCTCAAGCTGTTCGCCGATACGGCACGCAGCGTGGTGCGCGATCGCGATCACGTCGTGCGCTGGGGCGGGGAGGAGTTCGCACTGCTGTTGCCGGGCGCCGATGCGCAGCGCGCCGCCGAGGTCGTGGAACGCCTGCGCGCCGCGCTGGCGCAGGCGCACCTGGTTTCCGGCACGCCGATCTTCACGGCGAGCTTCGGCATCGCGGACTCCACCATGGCGCGCGACCGGGAGACCATCGTGCGGCTCGCCGACGAGGCGCTGTACCGCTCGAAGCAGGCCGGCCGCGATCGCTGCACGATCGGCGATCCGCAGCTGGTCGGCCCGCTCAGCACGGGCCTGCGCCGCGAGCGCGACCAGGGCGCGGTGGTCGACATCGCCCAGGTCGCGCGGGGTAGTTAGAAAAATCTCCGCGAAGGCGCGTCGCGCTCCGATTCGCCGACGCTGCGCCGGTCGATCAGGTTCCAGGTCGCGCAGTTCACCAGCATGGTCAGCGTGCCGCAGGTCGGCAGATCGTTCGACACGGTTTCCGGGGCGAGCGCGATGGCTGCCGCGGAGATGCCCGGGTTGTGACCGATCACCATGAGATGGCTCACGCGCGGCCCCACGGCGCGAATCCTCGAGAGGATGTGGTCGCCGTCGGCGAGGTACAGCGAATCGTCGGCCTGCAGCAGGCGCGCCGCGACGCCCAGCTGCCGCGCAAAGGCCTCGGCGGTCTCGCGCGTACGCGTGGCGGCGCTCACCAGGATGAGGTCCGGTACGAGTTTGCGTTCGTGGAAGCGGCGCGCCATCTCCTGCGCCTCGCCCAGGCCCTTGCGGCTCAGCGGCCGCTCGAAGTCGCGAACGTCGGAATCCTGTTCGGCGTTGGCGTGGCGGATCAGCGTGAGCCGCCGCTTAGTGCTCATACGCGAACCTCGACGCGGCCGTCCGACTCCCGCACCTCGAAGATCCGCAGCGGCTCGTAGGCCGGCGGGCTGAGGACCTCGCCGGTGCGCAGCGAAAAGCGCGCGCCATGCCGCGGACAGATGATTTCGCAATCCTCGATGGGAGCATCATCGAAGGGGGAGTCGTCGTGCGTGCAGCGATCCTCGAAGGCGTACAGCGTGCCACCAATGCGCGTCACGCGCACGCGGTAACCTTCCACGTCCGCCAGCAGATGACTCGTATCGCTCAGCTCGGCGGCGCTGCCGATGTCGGTCCACCCGGACATGCTCCGCTCCTGTCAGAACATGCCAGTCTGCAGGCGTGCCGCCTCGGACATCATCGACTGGTTCCAGGGCGGGTCGAACACCAGCTCGACGTTGGCGCTGGCCACGGTCGGGATGATCTCCAGTTTCTGCTTGATGTCCTGCACGAGCACGTCTCCCATGCCGCATCCCGGTGCGGTGAGCGTCAGTCTCACGTTGATCACGCGCTGCCCGTCGGGCTGCACGCCCACCGTGCATTCGTAGATGAGACCCAGGTCCACGATGTTGATCGGGATCTCGGGATCGTAGCAGGTGCGCAGCTGCTCCCAGGCGAGTGCCAGCACGTCGTCCTCGGTGGAATTCGGCGGCAGCTCGGGTGGCCTGACGACTTCCTTGCCGATGGCGTCCGCCTCGGTGCCGGGCAGCCGGAACAGGTTGCCTTCCATGTACAGCGTGAAGCTGCCGCCCAGCGCCTGGGTGATGAACCCGGATTGTCCGGCCTTGAGCTCGATCTCGATGCCCGCCGGCACCATGACGGCCTTGACGTCGCGTTGCAGCACGAAGGGTTCGTTGTCGTGGGTGCGCATGGCAGGGTCTATTCCGTCTTGACCGTGGCCGCGCTGCGGTCGAGCGCGGCATTCAGCGTGTGCCAGCACAGGCTCGCGCACTTCACGCGCACCGGGAACTCGCGCACGCCGGCGAGCGCCGCGAGCTTGCCCAGGTACTCGGGAACGGGCGCATCGTGATGCGTTAGCACTTGGTGGATCTCGTCGAACAGGTGCGCGATGTCGGCGCGGCTCCTGCCCCTGACCGCTTCGCACATCAGGGAGGCCGAGGCCACCGAGATCGCGCAACCCTTGCCTTCGAACCGCAGGTCCGACACGCGGTCACCTTCCAGGCGCACGGTGACGTGCAGCCGGTCGCCGCACAGCGGATTGTGGCCGTCGGCGGCGGAGTCCGCCGGCTCGAGCCGGCCGAACAGCCGCGGGCTGCGGTTGTGGTCGAGGATGACCTCGCGATACAGGTCCTTGAGGTCCATCAGGCGAACACCTCGCGCGCGCGGCCGAGCGCGTGCACCAGCGCATCGATGTCGGCTTCGCGCGAATAGCAGCCGAGCGAGGCGCGCGCCGTGGCGGGTACGCCGAAGAAGTCCATGACCGGCATCGCGCAGTGATGCCCGGTGCGCACCGCGACGCCCTCGGCATCGAGAATGGTGCCGAGGTCGTGCGGATGTATGCCCTGCACCGTGAAGGAGATCACCCCGGCCTTGTCGGGCGCGGTGCCGATGATCGTGAGACCCGGCACGCGCGACAGCCTGTCCGTCGCGATCTGCAGCAGGCGCTGCTCGTGCGCATGGATGTTCTCGATGCCCAGCGAGTCGATGTAATCGATGGCCGCGGCGAGGCCCACGGCGCCGGAGATGTTGGGAGTGCCGGCCTCGAACTTGAACGGCAGCTCGTTGTACGTCGTCTTCTCGAAGCTCACGGTGAGGATCATGTCGCCGCCGCCCTGCCAGGGCGGCATGGCTTCGAGCAGCGCTTCGCGCCCGACCAGCACGCCGATGCCGGTCGGGCCGTACATCTTGTGCGCGGAGAACGCGTAGAAATCGCAGTCCAGCTCGGCGAGGTCGACGCGCTGGTGCGGCACCGCCTGGGCACCGTCGACGAGCACCACGGCGCCGCGCGCGTGCGCCAGCCGCGTGATCTCGCGCACCGGCAGCACCGTGCCGAGCGCGTTCGAGACCTGCGCACAGGCGACGATGCGCGTGCGCTCGCCCATGCGCTGCGCGACGGCATCGAGTTCCACGACGCCGCGCTGGTCCATGGGGACGACCTTGATCGACGCGCCGGTCTGCCCGGCGACCAGCTGCCAGGGCACGATGTTCGCGTGGTGCTCGAGCGCGGTGAGCAGGATTTCATCGCCCGGCCGCAGGTTGCTGCGCCCCCAGGACTGCGCGACCAGGTTGATCGATTCGGTGGTGCCGCGCGTGAAGATCACCTCGCGCGTCGAGGCGGCGTTCACGAAGCGCCGCACGCGGTCGCGTGCGTGTTCGAACATCTGCGTGGCTTCCTGGCTGAGCTGGTACACGCCGCGATGCACGTTGGCGTGGTGCAGCCGTTCATACGCGTCCACCGCCCCGATGACCGCGAGCGGCCGCTGCGAGGAGGCGGCGCTGTCGAGGAACGCCAGCGGCTTGCCGTGCACCTGGCGCGCGAGGATCGGAAAGTCGCGTCGCACGCGTTCCACGTCGTAGCCGCCGACCGGCTTGGGCCTGGCGCTCATGGCGCACCTCCCGCGCCGCGCACGTCGCCGAGCGCCGAGACTTCGTGCAGCTGCGCCGCCACCAGCCGTTCGATCTCCTGTCGCAGTCCGCCGCAGTCGACGCGCGACACGGCATCCTCGATGAAGGCCCACTGCAGCAGCGCGCGCGCGTCGCGCGGCTCGAGGCCGCGCGACAGCAGGTAGAACAGCATCTGCTCGTCGAGCTTGCCGGTGGTGGCGCCGTGCACGGCGCGCACGCGGTCGGTGTAGATCTCGAGCTGCGGACGCACCGCGGCTTCGGCGCCGAGGCCCGTCAGCAGGGTCTTGAGCGATTGCTCCGAGTCGGCGCCGGGCGCGGTGTCGCGCACGATCATCTTGCCGTTGAAGCCGAGCTTGCCGCGACCGGTGGCGATGCCGCGGTACAACTCGCGGGTCACGGTCTCGGGTGCGGCGTGCTCGATCTCGGCGAACACGTCGTGCGACTGGTTGCCGTTGGCGATGCCCGCGGCCGTGTAGTCGCAGCGCGCGCCGCGGCCCGCGAGCCTCACGAGGATGGTGGAGCGCGAGGCGACCCCGCCGAGCGCCACGCTGCGCAGCCGATAGCCGGCGCGCTCGCCGACATGCGCGATCAGCGTGTCGAAGCTGGCGGCGCCCTCGGCACAAGCCTGCAGGCGGCAATGATCCAGCGTCGCGTCGGCGCGCAGCGCCACGTCGAAGGCCGAGTTGACCACCGAGTCCGCGGTGCCGGCGCTCAGGTGGCGCTCGACCAGGCGCAACTTCGCGCCACGTCCGGCGTGTACCTGCACGCGCGGATAGGACGTGCCGGCGGGGGCGGCGGCGCTGGCGAGGTAGGTCAGCTCGATCGCGGCCTCGGCGCCATCGGCCGGCGCGATGTGCAGCACGCTGTCGCCGCGCGCGCCATTGATGCGCGCCAGCGCGAAGTCCACGCCCTCGGTGGCGAGCGCGGCGTCCAGGATCTCGTCGAAGCCCTGGCCGGCGTCGCGCGCATTCAGCAACGTCGCGCAACTTTCCGCGGAGGGCGACGACAGCGCCGGCTGGAAGTGACCATCCAGGAAAACCCAGCGCTCGTAGCCCGGCAGGGTCGCGGGCAGTTCGATGGAATGATCCTGCAGCGCGGGCGCGGCCTCGGGCCGGGCCCTGGCGAGCGGCCGCAGGTTGGCGTAACGCCAGTTCTCGTCGCGGTTGGTCGGCAGCATGATCGGAACTCAGGCCACTTCGAGCACCCAGTCGTAGCCGCGCTGCTCGAGCTCCAGCGCCAGCGACTTGTCGCCGGTGCGTGCGATGCGGCCGCGGGCGAGCACGTGCACGTAGTCGGGCACCACGTGATCGAGCAGCCGCTGATAGTGGGTGATGAGCAGCACGCCGCGATCCGCGGCACGCAGCGAGTTGACGCCGCGCGCGACCACCTTGAGAGCGTCGATGTCCAGGCCCGAATCGGTCTCGTCGAGCACCGCGAGCCGCGGCTCGATGACCAGCATCTGCAGGATCTCGTTGCGCTTCTTCTCGCCGCCCGAGAAGCCTTCGTTGACGCCGCGCGACAGGAAGCTCTCGTCCATCTGCATGACCTTCATCCTGCCGCGCACCAGCTGCAGGAACTCGTACGCGTCCACCTCGGGCAGGCCCTGCGCCTTGCGGCGCGCGTTCACGGCGGCCTTGAGCAGATAGACATTGTTGAC
>DASTHJ010000131.1:0-4933 GCA_035718265.1 Steroidobacteraceae bacterium
ATGCCGGAATGGTGCGGTGGCAGTCGCGGCGCCGCGCCGCCCGGCCGCTCAGTCCTGCCGGCGCGACACGATCGCGTCGATGTGATCGCGGTAGGTGCGCAGGATGCGGCGGATCTCCGAAGGCGCCGGACGCTCGGCCAGCCGCGCGATCATCTCGGCGAGCTCGTGCCATAGCCGACCCCAGCCTAACAAGCGCACCGCGTCGGCGATCACCACGTGCTCGCTCTGCGTGATCGTCGAGGGCGCCTTCTTCGGCTTGATCGTGGCGGGACGCTGCGGATCGCGGCGGGGTTCGCGTCGCGCCGAAGGCGCGCGAGTGGGAACAGTCGCCGAAGGCGCGCGAGTGGGAACAGTCGCCGAAGGCGCCCGCGCGGCAGGCGCGGCGGGTGCCCCGGCGCGCACCGCCACGCGCGGATTCGGCAGCGCCGGCATCTGGCGCGTGGTCTCGGCCGTGCGCCGAGTCTCGCCGGCGCGCGCCGGCTCGGGTTTCGCGGCGAGCACTTCGCGCCGCTCCGTCTCGGGCGTGGCGAGCGGGATGAAGCGTTCGACCGAAGTGAGTCCCACGAGCGTCGCCAGGAAGCCCATGGTCTCGATGCCCTCGATGAAGGCGCGGTCGCCTTCGATCGTGCGCTGCGCGACGCTGCGCTTCAGCGCGAGGATGCGCTTGCGCGCGAGCTGGATGATCCAGCGCTGCGGGCGCTCGTGCCGCGGCCAGGGCTGCACGTGCCAGTAGCGCGCGTCGTCGAGCGCCGCGTAACGCGCGTGCAGGTCGAGGCTGGCCTGCCAGCGGTCGAGCAGGGCTTCGAGCTGTCCGGGCTTCTCGCCGGGAAGGATGTCGGTTGCCATGCAGGCAGGTTAGCGCCGCGCGCGGCCGCCCGGTGTGCAGCAGCTCTCGCTCGCGCAGCGTGGATTTTGTGCACGACAGCACGCGGCAGGACTCAGGAGTCGAGGGCTCCGCGAGCCGCCGATGCCTGCCGGCCGATCGCGGCCGGCGACCCTTCGCGCGTGACGGTCTCGATGACGGCGCGATATTGCAACGCCAGGTTCTCCCAGCGGAATCTTTCGACCCGCGCGCCGCGCGTGGTCACCGCGCCGATCATGAACTGCTCGAGCGCATGCTCGATGGCCGCGCCGTCGTCGCGCGCCACGCACACGCCGGCACCACTCTCGGCCAGCAGCTCGAACAGCGCCGCGCCGCGCGGCGCGACCCCGAGGATGGGTCGCCCGGCCGCCATGTAGTCGTACACCTTGTAAGGCGTGGAATACAGCATGTGCTCGCCGACCACCGCCAGCAGCAGGTGCGCGCGCCGCAGCTCGGCGAACAGCGCGCGGAACGGGATCCGCTCGCGCACCTCGAGGAATGACTCGAGCCGGGCGGCGCGGATGCGCGCCAGCTCGGCGGGCGGCAGCTCGCCGTAGGTGATCACCCGCACCGGACGCTGCGGATAGCGCGGCGCCAGGCGCGCGGCCGCCTCGAGCACCGGGACCAGCGATCGGCCGGTGAAGATCTCGCCGGCGTGCACGATGTGGATCGGGCCGCTGGCGGGCAACGACTGCAGCGGTCCCGGCGCGGCGTCGAAGCCGTTCGGGATCACGAAATTCCGCGCGCGGTCGGCGTGCGGGAAGAATTCATCGAACGAGGCGAGCATCGCCGGCGTGTTGAGCACGCGCGCGGCGCTGTGGCGTACCAACCGCGATTCGATGCGGCGCGCGAACCATTGCGACACGGGGCCACGACGCCAGCGCGGCCAGTGGTGAGCACTCCACGGGTCGCGGTAGTCGATGATCAGCGGCCAGCCCAGGCGGCGCGCGACCGCGTGGCCGGCGAGCACCGCGGCGTGCGCCGGCGACGTGGCGATGACCACGCCCGGCTCGAGATCGCGCGCCACCTCGAGCGCCTTGCGCGCCGCGGCGCGCGCCCACGGCCACTCCCAGCCGATCGGCGCCAGCAGCCGGGTCAGCAGCGCATTGGCGATGCGCGAGGCCCAGCGCCGGCGCGGCAGCGGCAGCTTCACGCGCTCGGCGCAGCGGTGCACCTGTCCGGCCTGCGGCAGCGAGCCGTCGGTCTTCCAGTGGATCCAGTCGCGCGACTCGTGCGTGATCACGTGCACGTCGTAGCCATGGCGCACGAATTCCCGCGCCAGGAAGCTGAAGCGCTTGGCGCCGACCGCGGGGCTGGGCGCGTGCCAGTAAGAAATGATGAGTACGCTCGGCATGTCAGGTCGCAGGTCCGCGGCGCAGGACGGCGCGCATCACGTAGCCGTACTCCTCGCGCAGGATGAAGCGCGCCGCCACGGCGTACACGGCCGCGAACAGCGCCAGCGCCAGCGCGGTCGCCGCGAAGCCGTCGGGCAGCCACGCGAGCACTCCGTGCATCACGGCGAGCGCGAAGCCCGACGCGAGCAGCGACAGGCCGAACTTGCGCCACTGGAAGATCTCCGCGAGCGGCACGCGATAGCGCAGCATCACGCGGCGCGCCAGGTAGTAGCCGGTCCAGAACTGCCCGACCACCAGGCCCAGCGCCGGTCCCCACAGGCCGAACTTCGGCATCAGCGCGACGATCAGCGCGGCGTTGATGGCCAGCGCGACCGCGTTCGAAGTCGCGAACGAGGCGTTGTCCTCGACGGAGCGCAGCAGCGTCGAGAACTGGAAGCACTGCCGCAGCATCAGCAGCAGGAACAGCTGGAAGTAGGGCGCCGCGGCGACGTACTGCCCGGTGAACAGCAGCCGCACCAGCGGCTCGGCGAAGTAGGTCACGACCATCCACACGGGCACGATCACCGCGGCTACCATCATCTGCGCGCGCTTCCACAGGCGCAGTCCTTCGGCCGGATCGCGCTGCGCGCGCTTCACCATGTCCGGGAAGATCACGTCCGACAGCGAGGTCTGCACGATGCTGACCAGCGGCACCTGGTAAGCCGCGGCCGTGTAGATGGCGAGCGGCACGGGGCCCATCACCGAACCCACGACCACGCGGCCGAATTCATTCGCCTTGTTGAGCATCGAACCGAGCCCGAGCGGCGCCACCAGCCGCAGCTGCTCGCGCAGCACGGCGCCGTCCCAGTGGAACACGATGAGTCCGCGGGCGCGCAGCCAGACGTAGATGGCGAGGTTCTTGAGCGTCTCGGCACACACGATGGCGACGAAGATCATCTCCACGCTGCGGAAGTACAGCGCCGCGCCGAGCAGCGTCGCGAGCCGCCACACCGTCACGACCAGCGTGTATTGCATGACCTCGACCGAGCGCCGCTGCGCCAGCCAGTAGGCGGTGATCACCTCGAGGTTCAGGAACATGAACACGTACAGGGCGAGCAGCCACCAGCTGTCGGCGATCTCCGCCGGCACGATCCAGCGGCGGAACGCGACGATCACCGCCGCGCTCACGATCGACACGCACAGCATCAGCGCCGCGGTCTTGGTGACGTCGACCGGCGCCCGTTGCGGCGAGCGCGCCAGCAGGTAGGTGAGGTTGGCCGAGAGCGCGAAGCCGCCGAGAGAAGTGACCAGCATCGCCACGACCATGAACTGCCGGTAGCGGCCGTACTCGACGATGTCCAGCAGGCGCACCAGCAGCAGGGGGCTCAACAACGCCAGCGCCTGATTGAGCAGGCGCGCGCTGGCGAGCACGGCACCTCTCGACACGAACGAACTCATGCAATGCGCGGATTCTCGTCGTGCGCTGCCGGGGGGACTGTCGGCGCCGGACGGGCGGGCGGAGTAGGGCCGCGCCTACAGACCGGCAGGCGCGCGCAGGCGCGCAGGCTGCCCGTCGATGTTGCTGATGCCGTGATTCAGCCGGTCAGCAGCACGTACGCACCGAGCGCGACGAACGACAGCGCGGTCACGATGCGCACCGCCTCGAGCGGCACGCGCCGGATCAGCGCCTCGCCGGCGAACACCACCGGCACGTTCGCCAGCAGCATGCCGAGCGTGGTGCCGAGCACCACGTAGACGATGCTGTGGAACTGCGCCGCGAGCGCCACGGTTGCGATCTGTGTCTTGTCGCCCATCTCCACCAGGAAGAACGCGACCAGCGTGGTCAGGAACACGCCGTGGCGCGGCGGCGCCGATTTCTCGTCCGGCGCCGAGTCGGGGATCAGCGTCCACACGGCCATCGCGATGAACGACAGGCCGAGGATCCAGCGCATGCCGCCAGCGCCGATGAGCCCGACCAGCCATGCGCCGACCGCGCTGGCGAATGCGTGATTGGCGAGCGTCGCCACCAGGATGCCGAGCACGATCGGCCAGGGGCGTCGGAAGCGCGTGGCGAGCAGCAGCGCCAGCAACTGGGTCTTGTCACCGATTTCGGCGAGCGCGACCACGCCCGTCGAGACGAACAGGGCCTCCAAATCGGCGACTCAGTTGCGCCAGGCGCGACCGCCGCCCGCCAGGCAGGCGTCCCTGCTGCGGTAGCCGAACAAGTGGCGCTCGCTTCGGTAGTTAGGCGAACGCGCGTCGTGGCAGATGTTGTCGCGCGATTTCCTGGCGGCGGCCCGGATGTCCGGATTCGGCGCGAGCTCGCCGGCATCCTCGTGGCAGTGGTACTGGTGGCCGTGCGCGCGATCGTGGTGGCAGCCGTTGCGGTCGAGGCGGCCCTCGTGTGCCGCGGCAGGCGGGGCCGCGCACAGCAATGCGGCGCAAAGCACCGGAAGGCATGCAGTCAGACGGGTCACTTGTCAGCCAAGCCCTTGATTTCCCGAATGTTTGAGTTGGCGCTCCCTACCGGATTCGAACCGGTGTTACGGCCTTGAGAGGGCCATGTCCTGGGCCTCTAGACGAAGGGAGCGTCTGACGGGCGGGTCCAGAATCGAGCGCGGTAGTATATGCGCCGCTTTTCTTCTGCCAAGCGGAACTTTGAAGTCTTGAACGAAGCCGAAACGGGCGCCCGGCCCGCCGCACGCATCATCCCCCGTGCCGAACATTCCATATCGCG
>DASTHJ010000132.1:0-3776 GCA_035718265.1 Steroidobacteraceae bacterium
TGATCGGCGGGGATGTTCAACGCCTCGAAGTTGTGGAAGTCGTCCTCGATCTCGGGCCCGGTCTCGACCGTGAACCCGGCCTGGCGGAACAACTGCTCGATCCTCAGGCGCACCTTGGTGACCGGATGCAGCCCGCCGCGCATCTCGCCGCGCCCGGGCAGCGTGACGTCGATGCGTTCCCGGGCGAGCTTCTCCGCGACCGCCGCCTGCTCGAGCTCGGCGCGCTTCTTCTCGATGCGCTCCTGCACCTCGACGCGGATGCGGTTGAGCAGCGCGCCGGCTTCCTTGCGCTGCCCGGCGGCGAGCTTGCCCAGCTCCTTGAGCTTCTCGGTGAGCCAGCCGCTCTTGCCGAGCACGCGCACGCGCAGCTCCTCGAGCGCCGAGAGATCGGTGCTCGACTCCACCGCGCCGAGAGTTTCCTCGCGGCGCGCGTCGAGATCCTTCGGAGCCTCCCCGCTCATTCAGGCCACCTGAAGATCAGGCGGCTTTGTCGAGCGCGGCTTTGGCCTGCTGTGCGATGGCGGCAAAAGCGGCGGGCTGGTTCACCGCCAGATCCGCGAGCATCTTGCGGTCGATCTCGACACCGGCCTTCTTCAGGCCGTTGATGAGGCGGCTGTAGCTCAGGTCGAACTCGCGCGCCGCGGCGTTGATTCGCTGGATCCACAGCGCGCGGAAATCGCGCTTCTTGAGCCGGCGACCGCGATACGCGTACTGGCCGGCCTTGATGACGGCCTGCTTCGCGGTGCGGAACACCTTGCGGCGGGCGTTGTAGTAGCCCTTCGCCTTGCCGAGGATTTTCTTGTGACGGCGTCCGGCCTGGACGCCACGCTTTACACGTGCCATTGATGAGTCCTCGCGTCGGTTACTTGGTGTTCGGCATCAGCTGGTCGATACGGTGCGTATCGCTCTTGTGCACGAGCGAGGAACCGCCCGAGCGCAGCTGGCGCTTGTTCTTGCGAGGCTTGTGGCCGAGATTGTGGCGGCGGCCCGACGAGTAGGACTTCCATCCCTTCGCCGTCTTGCGAAAACGCTTGGCCGCTGCCCGGTTGGTCTTCAACTTGGGCATACATCGACTCCTTTGTAGCTACCGATCGCAAGGCGCGCACGATTCCTCGTGCGAACCCGCTACGGGCGAATCCGCAAAGTCCTTTCGAAGCCTTGCGGGTTACTTCTTTTTCGGCGCGAACATCATGACCATCTGCCGGCCTTCCATCAGCGGGTTCTGCTCGATCTGCGCGTATTCGCGCAGGTCGTTCACCAGCCTGTCCAGCAGCTTCCGGCCAATTTCCGTATGCGCCATCTCACGGCCGCGGAAACGTAACGTCACCTTGGCCTTGTCACCCTCGGTCAGGAATCGAATGATGTTACGCAGCTTGATCTGGTAATCATTCTCGTCCGTACCGGGACGAAACTTCACTTCTTTGATCTGGATCTGCTTTTGCTTGCGCTTCGCGGCGTGCGATTTCTTGTTCTGTTCGAACAGGAACTTGCCGAAGTCCATCACGCGAACCACGGGCGGATCGGCCTGCGGCGACACCTCGACGAGATCCAGCTCCGCGCTGCGCGCGAGGTCGAGTGCCTCGAACCGAGTGAGCACCCCGACCTGTCCGCCGTCCGCCCCGATGACTCTCACCTTGGGCGACGTGATCTCTTCGTTGCGCCGAACGCGCTTGCTTGCAATAGCTATATATCAACCCTCTAACAACGTGCGACCGTGGCTCTCGACTTCCACGCGGAGCCGACTGATGAAGTCTTCCGGGGACATCGTGCCGAGATCCTTGCCACCCAAGGTCCGCACTGAAATCTGATTCGCCGCTACTTCCTTGTCGCCTGCCACCAGCAGATATGGCACGCGCTGCAGCGTGTGGGCGCGAATCTTAAAGCCCACCTTTTCGTTCCGCAAGTCGACTTCCGTGCGAACTCCCTGATTTCTAAGCCTTTCCGCAACCTGTTGAACGTAGGCGTCCTGGCGGTCGGTGATGTTCATCACCACGGCCTGCACGGGCGCCAGCCAGGCGGGCAATTTACCCGCGTGGTGCTCCAGCAGGATGCCGAAAAAGCGCTCCAGGGAGCCGAAAATCGCCCGGTGCAGCATCACCGGGGTCTGACGGGTGCTGTGCTCGTCGATGTAGGTGGCGCCGAGGCGCCCGGGCATGTTCAGGTCCACCTGCAGGGTGCCGCATTGCCAGGTCCGGCCGATGGCATCGCGCAGGTGGAATTCGAGCTTGGGGCCGTAGAAGGCGCCCTCGCCCGGGTTGTATTCCACCTCGATGCCGGCCGCCGCGGCGGCCGCCTTGAGGGCCTTCTCCGACTTGTCCCAGATCTCGTCCGAACCCACGCGCTTGGGCGGGCGGTCGGCGAACTTCACCGCGACGTCCTCGAAGCCGAAGTCTTTGTAGATCGACAGCAGCAACTGGATGATCTTCACCGACTCCTCGGTGATCTGGTCCTCGGTGATGAACACGTGCGCATCGTCCTGCGTGAAGGCGCGCACGCGCATCAGGCCGTGCAGCGCGCCGGACGGTTCGTAGCGATGCACCTTGCCGAACTCGGCGAAGCGGACCGGCAGGTCACGGTACGAGCGGATGCCCTGGTTGAAGATCTGCACGTGTCCCGGGCAGTTCATCGGTTTGATGGCGAACACCCGATCGTCGGGCGTCTTCGTCAGGAACATGTTCTCGCCGAACTTCTCCAGGTGGCCGGACTTCTGCCACAGCGAGGACTCCATGATCTCCGGGCCGCTCACCTCGCCGTAGCCCGCCTCGTCCTGGCGCTTGCGCATGTAGGCAATGAGTTGCTGGAAGATGCGCCAGCCCTTCGGATGCCAGAACACCGCGCCCGGCGCCTCTTCCTGGAAGTGGAACAGGTCGAGGTCCTTGCCGATACGCCGATGGTCGCGCTTCTCGGCCTCTTCCAGCCGGTGCAGGTAGTCCTTGAGGTCCTTGTCGTTGAGCCAGGCCGTGCCGTAGATGCGCTGGAGCATCTCGTTGCGCGAGTCGCCGCGCCAGTACGCGCCGGCGACCTTCATGAGCTTGAAGGACCTCAACTTGCCGGTCGACGGCACGTGCGGGCCGCGGCACAGGTCGAACCAGTTGCCCTGTCCGTACAGCGAGATGTCCTCGGCCGCCGGGATGCTGGCGATGATCTCCGCCTTGTAGATCTCGCCCATGTCGCGGAACAGCTTGACCGCCTCGTCGCGCGGCATCACGCGCCGCGCCACCTTGAGGTCCGCCGCGGCGAGCTCCTTCATCTTCGCCTCGAACTTCTCCAGGTCCTCGGGCGTGAAGGGACGTTCGAACGCGAAGTCGTAGTAGAAGCCGTCCTCGATGACCGGGCCGATGGTCACCTGCGCCTTGGGGTAGATGGACTGCACGGCCTGCGCCAGCAGGTGCGCGGTCGAGTGCCGGATGATCTCGAGCGCCGCCGGATCCTTTTCCGTGACGATGGCGAGCTGCGCGTCCTCAGCGATGGTGTACGAGGTGTCGACGAGCTTGCCGTTCACGCGCCCGGCGAGCGCGGCCTTGGCCAAACCGGCGCCGATGCTCGCGGCCACTTCGGCCACGGTCACGGGAGCATCGAACTTTTTCTGGCTGCCGTCGGGCAGCGTGATGACTGGCATGCGATGAGCAGAATCAAGCGGTTGTAAGCGGGTCGCGCATCGTCCCTTAGCGGTTCCGCAGAATCAATTCCGACACGGCGCCAAGCGCTTGGCTGATACAGGCATTTCCAGCCGCAGCTTCTACTGCCTTCAATGAAAAGGAGTTCCCGATCCGTGT
>DASTHJ010000133.1:0-12180 GCA_035718265.1 Steroidobacteraceae bacterium
ATCTGCGATCCCGGCGTGAGGCCCGCCGTGCCGAGCGCGGCACCGAGCACGATGGGTCCGTACGCCAGCGCGGCATGGTCGGGCGCGTTGGGCAGAGCTTCGATGCGCAGCTTAATCGGTAGTTTGACGTCGACGACGTCGCCGGGCCGGAAGCGGCGCTCGAGGCGGTGGTAGCCGCCGGGCCGTCGGGCCGTGGCGACGCGTTTGCCGTTCACCTGCAGGGTCATGACCTCGCACCATGCCGGCTGGCGGATCGCGAGCGAAAGGGTTTGCGCCTTGCCGCCCTCGAAGCGCAGACGTGTCGTGTCCGCATCCGGGAAACGGGTTTCCTGGTGCACGGTGAGATCGCGCTCGTTCCAGCGCAGCGTCGACGCGATGAAGAGATTGACGAACAGCGTATCGGCGTCATGCGCGAAGATGGATTCGCCGTAACGCGCGTGGTTCTCGATCCCCGAACCCGTGCAGCACCAGAACGAATCGAACGGCGTGTGGTAGAGCCTGACGTACCCCGGCCGCGTCGCCTGGAAATACGTGTTCATGCCGGTCTCGGGATCCTGCGAGGCGAGGATGCCGTTGAACAGCGCCCGCTCGAAATAATCGAAATACTCCACCTGCGGATCCCGCGCGTACAACGACCGCGTCAGGCGCAGCATGTTGTGCGTGCAGCAGGTCTCCATGGTCTTCGCCGAACCCAGGTGGGCGGCGAATTCGGTCACCGGGAAGAAATGTTCGTTGTCGCCGTGGCCGCCGGTCGCGAAGCTGCGGTGCTCCACCACCGTTTTCCAGAAGAAAGTCGCGGCCTGTTCGTAGTCCGGCGCTCCCGAGAGCTGCGCGATGCGCTGCAGTCCGATGATCTTCGGGATCTGCGTGTTCGCGTGCAGCCCGTCCAGGCGATCTTCCCCGCGCGTCAGCGGTTCGAGGATGCGTCGATGGACGAAGCGCTGGCCGAGATCCAGGAAGCGCCTGTCACCCGTCAGCTCGGAGGTGTCGGCCAGCACCTCGGCCATGCCGCCGTGCTCGCGGTCGAGCATCTGCTGCATGGCCGCCTCGCTGACCGGCTTGCAGGCCGCGTCGATCCACGCGGCGAAGTGCGCCAGGCCCTCACGTGCGCGGGTGCTGCCGCGGTGCAGGTTCGCATCGCGCAGCCCGGCCAGCACCTTGTGCGTGGTGTACCACGGCACGCCGGCGAACGGCTTTCCCGCGAGGCTGTCCGCGAGCGGCGCGACGCCGTCCGGAAATGCGGCGAGCCAGCCGCCGGTGCGCGCCTGGCAGGCGGCGAGCTCGTCGACGAGATAGTCGACGCGCTCGGCGAAGCGCGCATCGCCGGTGGACTGGTACATGCAGGCCGCCGCACCAAGATAGTGGCCCAGCGTGTGGCCGTGACAGCGGATGTCGATCCAGGGTTCGACCGACTCCCACCCGCCGTACACCGGCGCGCGCGGCGCCAGGCCCGCGTTGGCACGGAAGTTCGCCAGCAGGCGGTCCGGCTCGAGCTCCAGTAGATAGGCCGCGTCGCGGCGCTGTGCATCGAGGAACGGCCCGTCGCCGAGCCGCACCTCGGCCAGCGTGAAGTAGCGCCGCGCCGCCGGCCGGGTCGGGCCGGCGAGGGCGATCTGCCCGGGCTGCACGGCGGACACCGCCGCGCCGGCGCCGAGCAGCTTCAGCGCGTCGCGGCGCGTGTGACGGTGCGGTGCCATGCGCCCAGTCTACGCGGACATCTGGATGACGGTGTAAGAGCGCGCCGGCAGCTTCACCGACATCTTCGCGCCGGCCTTCGCCACGTCCAGCTTCGTGCTCACGACGCGATCCGGCTTCTCGAAGGTATTGAACGCCTTGAGGTCGGCGCCGGTCACCGTCTCGCAGGCCAGCACCTTCGACGGAGTGACGTCCTCGAAGGTCAGCGCCAGCTCGCGCTCGGAGTCGAGATCGCGGTTCAGCGCGAACACGGCGATGCGCTTCTCCCTGGCGTCATACGTCGCCACGACGTCGAGGAACGGCACGTCGGCGTTGCGCGCGAAGTCGGGCCGCAGGCCGGCGGCGCGGATCGGGTAGGTCTCGCTCTGCACCTGGATGTCGAGCACGCGGCCCTGGGCGTATTTCAGCACCATGGCGTACGGATAGTAGATGGACTGCCGCAGCACACCCTTCTCGTTGGTCACGAGCGGCGCGATCACGTTCACGATCTGCGCCAGGCAGGCGACGCGTACGCGTTCCGACTGGCGCATCAGCGTGTTCAGGAAGCCGCCGGTCAGCAGCGCGTCCTCGAGGTTGTAGACCTCCTCGAGCAGGTGCGGCGCGAATTGTCCCTTGCCGTCCAGGTGCTCGGGGCTGCGCGCGCGATACCAGACGTTCCATTCGTCGAACGACAGCCACAGCTTCTTCGGCGAGCGCGTCACGCCCTGGATGTAGTCGCAGACCGCGGTGATCTCCTCGATCTGCCGCTCCATGTCGAGGTTCATCGCGAGGAAGCGTTCGCTCCTGCCGCCGGACAGCTCCGGTTCGTTGCCGTAGTAGTTGTGCAGCGAGATGCCGTCGACCATGTCGTAGCACTCCTCGAGCACCTCGCGATCCCATACCAGGTAGGTGGGCAGGATGGTGTTGCTCGAGCCGCAGGCGATCAGTTTCACGTCCGGGTCGATGACGCGCGCCTGCTGGGCGATGTCGCGCGCCTTGCGGCCGTACTCGCGCGCCGTGAGACGGCCCATCTGCCACGGGCCGTCCATCTCGTTGCCCAGGCACCAGTACTTGACCTTGTGCGGCTGCTCGTAGCCGTGCGAACGGCGCAGCTCGCTCCATTTCGTGCCCTTGGCGTAGTTGCAGTACTCGATGTACGCCACCGCCATTTCCGACGTGCCCGTGCCGAGATTGAAGCCCAGCAGCGGCTCGGTGCCGACGGACTTGCACCACTCCATGAACTCGTTGGTGCCGAACTGGTTGGTCTCGAGCGAGTTCCAGGCGCGCTCGAGCACTGTCGGGCGCTTGTCCTTGGGACCGACGCCGTCGAGCCAGTGGTAGCCCGAGACCATGTTGCCGCCCGGGTAGCGGATGATGGGCACGTGCAATCCGCCGACCTCGCGGATGACATCCTTGCGGAAGCCGCGCGCATCGGAGAGTGGGTTGCCCGGGTCGTAGACGCCCGTGTAGATGGAGCGTCCGAGGTGTTCGAGGAACGCGCCGAACAGCCGGCGGTTGAAATCCGCGCGCGGCGCGACCAGGCCCAGCGTGGCGCGGGCCGTGCGGCCGCGCGCCTGCGCGTAACCGGGCAGCGAGAACGCCGACGCGGCGGCGAGGCCGGCGCCGGCCAGGCCCATCTGCGAGATGAATTCGCGGCGACTGGATTTCGTTTTCATGTTCGACTCCTGCTATTGGCGTCCGAGTGCATTGGCGTCGAGCGCGGGCCAGCCATCTTTCCAGCCGAGCTCGAGAATCTTGAGTTTCGAGCGGCCGCGGTCGTGCGCGTCGTAGGCGTGCACGACGAACCAGTCGCGGCCGTCGAATTCGTAGACACTGTTGTGGCCGACGCCGGGCCAGTCGGCGTTGCCCTCGATGAGCAGCGTGCCGCCACCCCGGTCCATGCGCTTGCCGTCGGCGTCGAGGTAGAGGCCGGTGAGCGCGCGCGATCGGCCGACGACCACCTTGTAGTTGCTCTTCACGCCGCGACAGCAGTAATCCCACGAGGCGAACAGGTAGTACCAGCCGTCCTTGCGAAAGATGAACGGCGCCTCGATGGCCGCGGGTTCGGGCTCGGCGTCATCGACCAGCACCGAGCGTTCGCGCTTGGCGAGCGAATGCCACTCCTGCGGCTCGGCCAGGTGCAGCCGATCCGGCGCGAGCTTCGCGATCCGCAATCCCGCCCAGAACGAGCCGAACGCCAGCCACGGCGTGCCGTCGGCATCGGTCACGAGCTGCGGATCGATGGCGTTCCACAGGTCGCGGTACGGAATGGACTGCACGACGATGCCGTGGTCGATCCAGCGGTAGTCGGGCGAACGGGAGTCCAGCGTGCGGTTGGTGGCGACGCCGATCGCGGAGGTGATCTTCCCGCCGGCGGATACGCAGTAGAAAAGATAGTACGTGCCGTCGTGCCGCGAGATGTCCGGCGCCCAGAAGTGGCCACGGAAATCGGCCACCACCTTCGTGGTCCAAGCCGGCGGCGTGTCGAACACCGGCGGTTCCTGCTTCCACGCGCGCCGGTCCTGCGAGCTGTACACGCTGACGCCGTTGCCGGTGCCGAACAGGTAATAGGTGTCGCCTTCGCGGATCATCACCGGGTCGTGGATGCGCACGTCGGTGGGGTATTCCGGCCCGGCGGCCGGCAGCGGCGGCGCGAGCCACGCGCACAGCGCGAGGGCGAGGCCGCGCCTAGGCATGCAGCTGGTACTCGATGCGCGCGCGGTAGTCCTGTCCGGGACGCAGGATGGCGTCGGGAAACCGCGGCTCGTTGGGCGCGTTCGGCAGGCCCTGCGGCTCGAGGATGAGGCCGCTGCCGATGTGCGGATGCGTGCGTTCCAGGAATTGTCCGTTGTAGAACTGCAGGCCGGGCCCGCTGCCGCACATCCTGAGGCGCAGGTCGCCGTCGGGCGCCCACAGCTCGCAGGCGCAATCCGCGTCGCGGTCCAGCACCCAGCAGTGATCGTAGCCACCGGCGTGGGCGAGCTGCGGATGCGATTGTGGATCCGGCGGCGCGAGCCGGCGCGGCCGGCGGAAATCGAACGGCGTGTCTTCCACGGGTGCCATCTCGCCGGTGGGAATCAGGCCGGCGCGCACGGGTAGATAGTGCGAGGCCGGGATGCGCAGTCGCTGCGTGGTCGCATCCATGCGCCGGTCCGGCGCCAGGTTGAAGTAGGGGTGATAGGTGAGATTCACCGGCGTCGGCGCGTCGCTGCGCGCCTGGATGGTGATGCCCAGCGAGTGCTCACCGGCGAGCAGCGTGAGCGTCACGTCCAGCGAGCCCGGGTAGCCTTCTTCGCCTGCCGGCGAGTGATAGCCAAGGGTGGCGCGGTGCTCGTCGGCCTCGAGCAGGCGCCAAAGCCGCTTGCCGAATCCCAGTGCACCGCCGTGCAGGTGATTGGCACCTTCATTGGCGGTCAGGCGGAACTCGCGCCCGTCGACGGCGAAGCGGCCGTCGGCGATGCGGTTGCCGAACCGTCCCACCAGTGGGCCGACATAGGCCGGATCGCGTAGATAGTCCTCGAGACGATCGAAGTGCAGGACCAGGTCGCGACGCACGCCGCCCACCGGGAAGGTGAGCCGGCGCAGGATGGCGCCGTAGGTCAGCACTTCCACCTGCAGCGCATGCGCGTGACCCAGCGTGACGGCGTCGACGCGCTGGCCGTCCGCGATCGTGCCGAAGGACCGGATCATGGCCGGCGCTAGTACTTGCGGTTCGGCAGCTCCTGGGCCGCGACTTCGCGCGGGAACACCGATTCCTCGGTCACGATGCGCTTCGGGATGGGCTTGCCCGCGACCACGTCCTTGACCGCGGCCATGAGCTGCGGCCCGAGCAACGGGCTGCATTCCACGGTCACGTTGAGCTTGCCGGCGATCATGGCCTCGAAGGCGCCTTTCACGCCGTCGATCGAGACGATGATGATGTCGCTGCCGGGCTTGAGGCCCGCTTCCTCGATGGCCTGGATGGCGCCGATCGCCATGTCGTCGTTGTGCGCGAACAGCACGTTGATCCTGCGGCCCTCGGCCTTGAGGAACGCCTCCATGACCTCCTTGCCCTTGGCGCGCGTGAAGTCGCCGGTCTGCGAGCGGATGACCTTGTAGCGCGGGTCCGCCGCGATGATCTCGGCGAAGCCCTTCTTGCGGTCATTCGCGGGAGCCGAACCGACCGTACCCTGCAGCTCGACGATGTTGACGTCGCCCTTGAACTCCTTGCCGGGGCCGTTGGTGTAGTAGTCGACCAGCCAGCGGCCGGCCTTGCGGCCTTCCTCGACGAAGTCCGAGCCGATCAGCGAGACGTACAGCGTATCGTCCGTCACGTCGACGGCGCGATCGGTCAGGATCACCGGAATCTGCGCGGCCTTGGCCTCGCGCAGCACGGTCTCCCAGCCGGTTTCGACGACGGGGGAGAACGCGATCACGTCCACGCGCTGCGCGATGAACGAACGCAGCGCCTTGATCTGGTTTTCCTGCTTCTGCTGCGCATCGGAGAAGCGCAACGTGATCCCGGCCTCCTTGGCGGCTTCCTGGATCGAGCGGGTATTGGCCGTGCGCCATTCGCTTTCCGCGCCGATCTGGCTGAATCCGAGCACGATGGGCTTGTCGGCGCCGCCGGGGGCCGGCTGGTCCGCCCCTCCCGAGCAGCCTGCCAGCAACACGATGAATCCCAACGCCAGTTGACTTAAACGCTTCATGGTTCCCCCGGGATTGCTCAAGCGCCGGATGCCGGCGAGGCATCATCGGATTCGTATCGATATCCAACAAGCCCCATATTGTTACGGAGCTATACTCAGACAAATATCCGAGGATTGATACGGGGGGAAACCATGTCCGCGACCACCACCACGCCCTGGTTCATCCGCGCGCGCCTCAAGACCCGGCAGCTCATGTTACTCACCGCGATCTGCGATGAGGGCAACATTCATCGCGCGGCCGAGGTGCTGAACATGTCGCAGCCCGCCGCCTCGAAACTGCTCAAGGATCTGGAGGACATGCTCGGCGTGGCGTTGTTCGACCGTCAGCCGCGCGGCATGCGGCCGAACTGGTACGGCGAGACCATGATCCGCCACGCGCGCATCGCGCTGTCCTCGCTGCGCGAGGCGGGACAGGAAGTCGACGCGCTCAAGACAGGCTTGTCCGGCCACGTCAGCCTCGGCGCGATCACCGGTCCGGCGCTGAGCCTGATCCCGCAGGCCATCATGACCGTGGCGCGCGAGAATCCGAAGCTGCGCGTCGAGCTGCACGTCGAATCGAGCAACGTGCTCATCGAGCAGCTCGCCCAGGGCAAGCTCGACATCATGATCGGCCGGTTGTTCGAGCGGCAGGACAAGACCGGATTGCGTTACGAACGGCTCGCCGAGGAGCCGGTCTGCGCCGTGGTTCGTCCCGGGCATCCGTTGCTCAGTGTCGCGGGATTGACACTCGCGGCCGTCGAGAAAAAGCCATGGATCGTGCCGCCCGCCGGCAGCGTGTTGCGTCACCGCTTCGACCTCATGTTCCGCGAGGCGGGGCTCTCGCCACCGACGCAGCTCATCGAGACGGCTTCGCTGCTGTTCGTGACCAAGATGCTGCAGCAGACGGATTTCATTTCCGTGGTTCCCACCGAGGTGGCGCGCTACTACGCCACCTACGGCATGGTGTCGATCCTGCCGATGCCGTTGTCCTGTTCCATGGACGCCTTCGGCATCATCACGCGCACCGACTGGCTCCTCTCGCCGGCCGCCAATGTCCTGTTGCGCGCACTCAAGACATCGGCGGTCAGTTGTTATGGCTGTTCGCTGGACATGAAAAGCGTGGCGTGACTCCGCGCGCGATTGCGCGCGAATTTGCGCGCGAATCGCGCAGGCGATGCCAAAGCCGGTATCGCTGTCGATTAGAAATTGATTGTTCGCTAATCGTCGTGTTTTGTACGCTGGCTCGCGATGGACGATACAAAAAAGAGAAAGCGGCGCAGCCAGGAGTGGTTTGGCCGTTCCGGCAAGGACGGCTTCCTGCATCGCAGCTGGATCAAGAACCAGGGCTATCCAGATGACCTGTTCGATGGCCGGCCGGTCATCGGCATCTGCAACACCTGGAGCGAGCTGACGCCGTGCAACGGCCACTTCCGCGAGATCGCCGAGTTCGTGAAGCGCGGCGTCTACGAGGCCGGCGGTTTTCCGCTCGAGTTTCCCGTGATGTCGCTCGGTGAGACGCAGTTGCGTCCGACGGCGATGCTGTTCCGCAATCTCGTCAGCATGGACGTCGAGGAATCCATCCGCGGCAATCCGATCGACGGCGTCGTGCTGCTGATGGGCTGCGACAAGACCACGCCGGCGCTGATCATGGGCGCGGCGAGCTGCGACCTGCCGACCATCGGCATTTCCGGCGGCCCGATGCTGTCCGGGCATTTCCGCGGCAAGCAGATCGGTTCGGGTACCGGCGTCTGGCAGATGTCCGAGGACGTGCGCGCCGGGCGGATGGCACAGGAGGAATTCGTCGCCGCCGAGTCCTGCATGCACCGCTCCAAGGGCCACTGCATGACCATGGGCACGGCGTCCACGATGGCCAGCATGGTCGAGGCGCTCGGCGTCTCACTACCCGGCAACGCTGCGATTCCCGCGGTCGACTCGCGCCGCTACCGGCTCGCGCAGCTCACCGGGCGGCGCATCGTCGAGATGGTCGAAGAGGAAATGGTGCTGTCGAAGATCCTGACGCGCGCCGCCTTCGAGAACGCCATCCGCGTGAACGCCGCGATCGGCGGCTCGACCAACGCGGTGATCCACCTGCTGGCGATCGCCGGGCGCATCGGCGTACCGCTGACGCTCAAGGACTGGGACCGCATCGGCTCGGAGCTGCCCTGCCTGCTCGACCTGCAGCCGTCGGGCAAATTCCTGATGGAGGATTTCTACTACGCGGGCGGCGTGCCGGCGGTGATGCGCGAGATCTCGGCGCTGCTGGACCTGCAGGCGCGCACCGCCAACGGCCGTACCGTGGGCGAGAACATCGCGGACGCACCGTGCTGGAACCGCGAGGTGATCCGGCCGTTTGCCGCGCCGTTCAAGCCGGCGGCCGGCATCGCGGTGCTGCACGGCAATCTCGCGCCGGACGGCGCGGTCATCAAGCCGTCGGCCGCCTCGCCGCACCTGCTGCAGCATCGCGGCAAGGCCGTGGTGTTCGAGAGCATCGAGGATTTCCACGCGCGCATCGACGACGAGAACCTCGAGGTCGACGAGAATTCCGTCATGGTACTCAAGGGTTGCGGCCCCAAGGGCTACCCCGGCATGGCCGAGGTGGGCAACATGCCGCTGCCGCCCAAACTACTGCGGCGGGGCATCACCGACATCCTGCGCATCTCCGACGCGCGCATGAGCGGCACGGCGTATGGCAGCGTGGTGCTGCACGTCTCGCCCGAGGCCGCGGCCGGCGGTCCGCTGGCGCTGGTGCGCAACGGCGACTTCATCGAGGTGGACGTCGCGGCGCGCCGGCTGCACCTGGACGTCAGCGACGCCGAGCTCGCGAAGCGCCGCGCGGCGTGGCAGCCAGCCGAGCAGCCGCAGCGCGGCTGGTACAAGATCTACGTGGATCATGTGCAGCAGGCGCACCTCGGTGCGGACCTCGACGTGCTGGTGGGCAAGAGTGGTGCGCGCGTGACGCGCGACTCGCACTGATCCGCTCAGTCTGATCCCGAGCCGTTGCCGCGCAGCGCCGAACGGCCATTGCCGCCGTTCACGTGCGTCGCCAGCGCACTGCGCAACTCCACCAGCTTGGGCGGCTTGCTCAGCACCGCATCGACGCCCGTCGGAATGTCGCCCTCGGCCGCGAGGCGCCGGCCCCAGCCGGTGAGCATCAACACCACGGTGGCCGGTACCGAGGCCTTGATGGTCGAGGCGACCTTGCGGCCGTCGACGTGCGGCATGCCCAGGTCGGTGATGACCACCGGGAAGGGCTTGCCCTCGGCATGTGATTCCACGAACGCGTTGATGCCCGCCTGGCCGCCGGCGGCGGCGACCACTTCGTGGCCGTCGGTCTCCAGCGCATCGCGCAGCGAGCGCAGCAGCAGCGGATCGTCGTCGACGATCAGGATGCGTTGTGGGCCGACCTGTGCCGACGCGGGCGGCGTCGTCGCGACGGCGCGCTGCCCGTCGAGCAGCGCGAAGGACAGTCGCACCGTCGTGCCGCGGCCGGGAGTGCTCTCGATGTCGAGACTGGCGCCATGTCGCTCGGCGATGCCGTAGACCATGGCAAGACCCAGGCCCGTGCCGCGTTCGCCCTTGGTCGTGAAGAACGGCTCGAGACAGCGGCGGCGCGTCTGTTCGTCCATGCCGACGCCGGAATCCACGATCTCGATGACGGCACGACGCGGCGCCGCCGCGACGCGTGTGCGGATCGTCAATTGGCCGCCGTTCGGCATGGCGTCGACGGCGTTGAACACCAGGTTCACGAGCGCGTCGCGGATCTGGCTCTCCACCGCCGGGATCGCCGGCAGCGCCGCATCCTGCTCGAGCTTCATCTCGATCACGGCGCCGCGCTGCTGCGCCATGTCGCTCCAGCGCGCGCGCGTCAGGTCGACGACGTGCTCGGCGAGCAGGTTCAGGTCCACCGGCTGCAGCGCGGTGGTCTGATCGCGCAACCGGTAGAACTCGCCCATGCGCGCCACGGTCTGCGCCACGTCGTCGACGGCGCGCTGGATGGTTTCGAGCTGCCTGCGGCCGGCGTCGCTCAGGTGCTGCTCGCGCTCGAGCAGCGACTCGGTGTACAGCGACATCGGCGAGATCGCGTTGTTGATGTCGTGCGCGATGCCGCTCGCCATCTGGCCGAGCGCGCGCAGCCGTTCCTGCTGCAGGATCTGTTGTTGCGTGTGGCGCAGCTCGTCGTAGGCGAGCTGCAACGCGCCGTACAGCTGCGCCTGGTTCGCGGCCAGCGCGGTGTGCTCGCTGACCTGTCGCAGGAACTCGCACTCACCGCTGACGAACGCCTGGGCGTCGCGCCGCGCGCACACCAGGGCGCCGAACACCTGGCTTTCCACCAGCAGCGGCGCGATGACCAGCGAGCGCATGCCGGCCGTGGCGAGCTTGCGCGGGAACTCGAAACGCGAAGCGGCGATGTCCGGTTCGTAGACGAGCTGGCCCGTGACGCAACGGCCGAGTCCGTTCTCGTCGACCGGCACGTCGGTTTCCTGCGTGAGCCCCGCGTGCCGCGCCAGCGGTTCGGTGATGTTGCCGACGCAGCTCACCTTCAGCCGGTTCTGCGCTGCGTCGTACAGGCAGATGCAGCAGAAGTCGACCGGCAACTCCTCTTCGAGCGCGCGCACCACGGCCTGGAAGATGCTGCGCAGGTCCTGGCGCTCGCCGATGGCGTGCGTGGTGCGCGACAGCAGCGCGAGCCGCTGCAGCTGCTCCTTGAGGCGCCGCTCGTCCGCGCGGCGCTCGGTGATGTCGCGGTAGTTGCAGACGATGGCGCCGACCGACGGATCGTGCAGCAGGTTGGTGGCCACGCCTTCGAGCCAGATCCAGCGGCCATCCTTGTGCCGCCGGCGCCAGATCGCGGGAATGGGCTTGCCCGGGTTGGCCAGCAGCTTTTCGACCGTTTCGGCGAGTATCGGCAGGTCGTCCGGGTGCGTGTGCTCCATGCCGGTGTGGCCCAGGAGCTCCTCCGGTAGATAGCCTTCGACGTGGGTCACGGCCGGGCTCAGATACAGGATCCGGTTGTCCGCGTCGATCAGTGCGATGCTGTCGGCGCCGTGTTCGATGAGCGCGCGGAAGCGCCGTTCGCTGCGGCGCAGGGATTCGTTGGCCGCGGCGAGCTCGGCGGTGCGTTGCTCGACGCGCAGTTCGAGCTGGTCGTGAGCCTGGCGCGCGGCGCGCATGGCGGCCGCGACCAGCAGCATGGCGAGCACGCTGCCGCCGGCCACGAAGGCCATGGGCGTGGAACCCGAGCGCGTCCAGTCCAGCAGAGCCACGGTCGCGATCAGCGCCAGCAGTGCCAGCGAGATGCCGAGGCCGGCACGGATCATGTGCGAAGCATACTTACCCTGCATTGATGCGCCGCAGAGTAATCGGTGCGCGGCGGAAAGCGAAACGAGGGTAGTGGTTTCCCCGGAAACTCCACGTCGACCGCGCCGGCGGCTCGCCCTGATCCGGGCGCCGTGCGGCATGGACCGGTCTACCTACTTGCGGGCCCCAAAAGCAGACAGCGATGCGCGCGTGCGCGCAAACCGCTGCAGTCACCGTGAGTTGATGGTGGGCGGTACAGGGCTTGAACCTGTGACCCCTGCCGTGTGAAAGCAGTGCTCTACCGCTGAGCTAACCGCCCGCCGTGGAAGCGCCGGGCGGCGCCCGGGTCCCTCAGAGAGGACGCGCAGTCTAAAGAGGGGGCGGGGCCGAATCAATCGGAACCCCGGGAACCCTTCCCCGGCACCGGATGCTACGATTCGCGCCCCCGAAATACGGCGCAAATGCCGGTCAATTCTCAGGAAATCCCCATGTCCTCGGTCATCACGCGCTTTGCCCCCAGCCCCACCGGCCTGCTGCACAT
>DASTHJ010000134.1:0-4329 GCA_035718265.1 Steroidobacteraceae bacterium
TTGGTGAGCTTGTGAGTCTGGGCCTGTGCGGTGGCGGCGAGTGCCAGCGCGCCCAACGTCAGGAGTGTCTTCTTCATGGTCCGCGTCCTTGATGAAAGGGACGCGAAGTATGCCCTATGCTCGCGACATGGCTCTACGGTCGCTGTTTCCGACGCGCATCTACACCGCCCGGCTCGCAACGCGGTCCGCCGGCGCGCTCAATGCACGGCTGCTGCGCGAGTGCCGGCAGCTCGCGCTGGACGACGCCGCGGGCCGCGACTGGTCGCGGACTAACTATCCGGGAGGCTATACCTCGTACAGCTCGGTGTCGCGCCTGCACCAGGCGTCTCCCACGTTCGGCACGCTGGAAAGGCGCATCGACGCGCACGTGCGGCGCTTCGCCGCCGCGCTCGACTTCGATCTCACCGGCCGCCGGCTGGCGATGACCGACTGCTGGGTGAACGTCATGAAGCGCCACGTGGTGCACGGCCTGCACCTGCACCCGCTGGCCAGCATCAGCGGCACCTACTACGTGCACACGCCGCGCGGCTGTTCGGGCCTGAAGTTCGAGGACCCGCGCCTCGACCGGTTCATGGCCGCGCCGCCGCGCAAGACCCGCGCGCGCCGCGCGAACCTGGCCTGGGTCACGATCCCGGCCGAGCAGGGCAACCTGGTGCTGTTCGAGAGCTGGCTGCGGCACGAGGTGGCGCCCAATCCGGTGACGGCCGAGCGCATCTCCGTGTCGTTCAATTATTCGTGGTTCTAGCTACCCGCCGGCGGTTCAGCCGAAGGCGTTGCCGACCATGCGGAACGCGTGCCGCCAGGCGTCGAAATCCGTGAGCCCGACGAAGATCAGCCCGGTGAGCGCGCCGTCGAGGTGCGCGTCATGGTTGATCCGGCCGCGCGCGTTCTTCGAAGCCCACCACGTGTAGGCGAGATAGCCGAACGCGAACAGCACGGCGGGGATGCCGATGGCGAAGTACAGGTAGATCTTGTCGAGCGGCCGATAGACGATGTACGCGAACAGCACCGACAGGATGGCGCCCGAGGCGCCGAGCGAGGCGTAGTCCGGGTTGTTGCGCTGCTTGAGGACGGTGCCGAGACTGCTGATCACCAGCCCGATGAAGTACAGCGCCAGGAAGCGCACGGTACCCATGATGCGTTCCAGCGGCGGACCGAAGAAGAACAGCGTCAGTCCGTTGAAGAACAGGTGCGCGAAGTCCGCGTGCACGAAGCCGCAGGTGATCAGCGTCGAATACTGCCGGTCGCGCACCACGTGCCAGGGTCGCAGCACGTTGCGCTCGATGATGCCCGGCGCCACTTTCAGGCCGAGCGTGCTCACCACCACGAAGGCGATGAGGATCGCGTAGGCGGCGGGCGTGCGGCCGAAGCTCATCATGGCGCGCGCCGCAGGTAGCCGCGATCCTCGAGCCACTCGGCCAGGCGCTGCGGCCAGTGGCGGATGCCAAGGAACTGCGAGCGCTGGCCCATGTTGAAGGCGTGCTTGCCCTGCGCGTAGATGTGCACCTCGAGCGGCGCGCCGGCCGCGTGATACTTGCGCGTGAGATCGAACAGCACGTCGGCCACGTATTCATCGTCGGCGGCGCCGACCAGGAACAGCGGCGGCGCGTTCGCGGGGATGGTCTGCGGAATCCCGAGAGGTCCGGGATAGACCAGGATCTCGAAGTCCGGCCGCGCGCTCACGCGCTCGATCGGATCGGCGGACTTCGCATCGCCGCCGACCGGCCGATAGGCGACCAGCGCGGCGACTTCACCGCCCGCGGACCATCCCATGACGCCGATGCGCTGCGGATCGACGTGCCACTCGCCGGCACGCGCACGCACCGTGCGCATCGCCCGCCGGATGTCCTCGGCGGTGTTGTCGAAGGTGTAGTTCGAGCCGCTCTCGCGAAACAGCCGGTACTTGAGCGCGAAGGCGGTGACGCCGAGCGAGGCGAGGTACTGCGCCGGCTCGACACCCTCGCCATCGAACACGAGCTCGCGGTGCCCGCCGCCGGGCGCGACCACCACGGCCGTGCCATTGGCCTTTTCCGCGGGCGGCAGGAACACGGTCAGGGACGGATTGTGGATGTTCTTGTACCACCACTGCGCGTGCTGCTCGGGTGCATCGCGCCGGGCTTCGAAGCCGGGCGCTCCCTTTTCCCAGAGCGGAATGACTTGTTGGGCGGCGGCCAGCGCCGGTGCGATGCAGATGATCAGCGCGGTCCAGTGACGCGCGAGCGGGTGCCTTGGCATGGACGCGAACCATGCCATATCCGGTCGGTGCCGGGTGGCGAAACTGGCGAAAACTTCGCTGCCAGCCTATTTCCTGGTGGCGGTGAAGCGATAGCCGGTACCGCCGTCCTCGAGACAGCGATCCACGGGCGTGGACCTGCGTCCATGCGGTGCCTCCAGCAGGCGGTCGATGTTCTCGGCGACTTCGGTGGGATATCCGGCGGAGGCATCCACGGCCACCAGGCGCACCTGCTGGCCGTACTTCCGGAAAGTGAAATCCCGGAATTCGCGCACCGGTCCATTCGGACCCTGCACGACATTCTCGATGCGCAGCAGCCAGAGGTCCTCGTTGCGCTCATCCGGCCTCGACCAGGTGCGCGTCGCCTGGCCGTACACGCCGTTGGCGATCAGCACGGTACTCAGCGAGTAGCAGGTGCCGGTGTGATCGGCGTCGTCGGCCGCGAGCTCCAGCTCGACGAAGTCGCGCGACGGGCCCTCGGGCTTCGAGGTCATGCGGTACACGAATATGCCGCTGACGATCACCAGCAGCATCGCAGGTCCGGCCAGTGCTCTCATCGCGTCTCACTCATAGGGAATGTCCACTTCGTTCTTGCCGATCAGCGTCTGGTGGGAGTCGCTGGTGGTGCTGAGGAACACCAGGTCGCCGTCCTCGATGCCGACCACCGAGACGTCGGTCGAGCTGACGACCTGGAAGCGGCGGAAGTCGTCCGGCGTCGACGGCGGGCCGTATTCGTAGAACGGCATGGTCTCGACGTATCCGGCGGTCACGGTGGCCGTGCGGCGATCGGAGGCGACGTCGATGTCCAGCGAGGTTCGCTGCAGCCGGTATTGCCGCAGGCGCGCGAACTCACCGGCCTGCCGGCAATAGAGCTTGCGCGTCATCTCGAGCTCGGCGGGCTCGCGTGCGCCCTGCGCGTAAAAGGTCAGCGGAGCACGAAATCCTTGCCGCGCAGCGCGCAGATCTCGGGCGCGTAACGCTTGCGCGCCGCGTCGTCGGCCAGGTCGATGAACTCCGCGACCTGCTGGCGCGTGACTTCGCGCGAGCAGCCGGCGAGTGCGCAGGCGGCAAACAAGGTGGCGAGCAATGTACGACGCATCGCCCGCATGGTAGCTAGGCAGACCGGTGCCCGCTGGCGAAAAAATGGGGACATTCCTCATTTCCTAGCACAAGGGGACAGACCTGCCGCAAGTCTGTCCCCACTTTTGCCCGACCATGAAATGAGGAATGTCCCCATTTCCAGGAAACGGGGAATGTCCCCATTTCTCCAAAAAAAAGCCCCGCTTGCGCGGGGCTTGTTAGTTTCGTCGTCGTCGACTAGGTAATCGCTGTCAGCCGAGCAAGTCGACTACACGGACTGAAAACTTCGTTCGGCTGGAGCGTTGGTGGCCTCTCGGCCGCCGGCTAAACACCTGAGCCCGCGTGTCGATCCACGCTTTTCTCGCCCCCACCAGTAGCCGGAATCAAGCAACTACCGGTTGGACCCGTGCCCGTGAGCAAATCCCGAGTTTCTATATCGTTGAAACCTCTGTGTCCTCCGCGCATCACTCGCTGATGCAGTGCGAAAAGGCAGTCGTCCACAACCCGTACAAGCCTGCGTTACGGCCTTCGATTCAGCGACTTAGCGCCGCCGCGCCGATTGCGTGCGGTCGATCATACGCCGATCGCGTAACGATGGAATGTCTGTATCGCGCGACATCCACCATTCTTCCTTCAGTGTATCGGCCGCAGGGCCGTAGGCTGGATGTGACTGTCTTCGCGATTCGGTCTCAGCGTGTCAGACGCACCGAAAAGATCGCGCCGGAGTCGTCGGGAAGGTTGGCGGCCTGCGCCGATCCGCCGTGGAACTCGGCGATCAGGCGCACGATGTACAGCCCCAGGCCGAAATGCGGCCGCTTGTCCGCCTCCGCGCGGGACTGCCACAGCGATTCGAACAGACGGGTCGCCGCCTCGGGCGGCAGTGGGGGTCCGGGATTCGCGACCGACAGCTCGGCAAAGGTCTCCTCGGCGCGCAAGACAATCGTGATCGTGGCGCCTTCAACGCTGAAGTCGACGGCATTGTCGACGAGCTTGTCGAGCATCTGCACGATCAGGTC
>DASTHJ010000135.1:0-5335 GCA_035718265.1 Steroidobacteraceae bacterium
TGGGGCCGACGTTCAACGCGCAGTCGTGCCGCGAGTGTCACCAGAACATCGCGACCGGCGGCGCCAGCCAGGTGGCCGAGCATCGCACCGGGCGAATGGAACTGCTGCAGTTCGTCGAATCGGTGGGCGGCTCGCTGATCCAGTCGCGCGCCACGCATGCCGACGTGTTCGAGCGCGTGCCGTTCGAGGACAACATCAGCACGCTGCGCATCTCGACCAACACGCTGGGCGCCGGCTTCATCGAGGCCGTGCCCAACGACACGCTGATCGCGATCCGCAATGCGCAGCCGGCCTCGATCCGCGGCCGGGCGCTCGAAGTGGCCGTGCTCGAGGCCAACAACGCGCCGCGCATCGGCCGCTTCGGCTGGAAGAGCCAGCATGCCAGTCTCGAATCGTTCGCCGCGGATGCCTATCTGAACGAGATGGGGATCACCACGCCGCTGCTGCCGGAGGAGAACAGCTCGCTGGGCCGCTACATCGGCTTCGGCACGCCATTCGATCCGGTGCAGGACCCGGAGGACGATGGCGTCGACGTGCGCGCCTTCGCGAACTTCATGCGCGCCACCAAGGCACCGCCGCGTGGCCCGATCAACGCGCAGGTGCGCGCCGGTGAGCTGCTGTTCGCGCAGGTGGGCTGCGGCGGCTGCCACGTCGCCACGCTGCGCACGGCGGCGCCCGGCACGCGCATCAACGGCGGCGCGCTGCGCGTGCGCGATGCCATCGGCAACAAGATCATCCACCCGTACAGCGACTTCCTGTTGCACGACATCGGCACGGGTGACGGCGTTCCGGTGCTGCCGGGCGCGGAGTTCGCCGGCACCGCCATGCAGATCCGCACGGCGCCGCTGTGGGGCCTGCGTACGCGCAACCGGTTGATGCACGACGGTCTGTCGTTCACCAAGGAGGAGGCGATCGCACGCCACGCCGGCCAGGCCATGGCCGCGAAAAACGCCTTCGACGCGCTGGGCGCCAGCCAGAAGGATCGGGTGCTGGCGTTCCTCGATTCGCTCTGATCGCAGGGACGCGATCGATGAGGGGCGAGGGGTCCGCGGATCAGGATGATCCGCGGATCCCGGTCGCGACCGGCGGCGCGATCATTTCCGGCGGCGTGCCGTCTTCGATGCCTGCTTGCCGAGCGCGGAGCGGGTGCGCTTCGGCAATTTGGAAATCGTGCGCTTGCGCTTCGCCGCGGCAGCGGCCTTCTTCACGTTGCGTCGGGCGGCGGCGGATTGCTTCTTGCTGGCCATGGCTCTCTCCTCGGTGCACCTCCCGAGGGTAGCGTCGGCAAGCGCCCGCCATCGAGCGGCGCGTGGACGTGATTGGTGAGGGAATACGCCGACTGCTCGATGCTTCGCGGGTGTCGCGTGCCGCGCGACCTCCACGTCGTTCGCCACCTCGTCGCGCACCAGCGCCCAGTGGAACAGGTTGTGCGGATTGGCGTCGAAGCCGTTGCCGTTGTAGTGCGTGAGCTTCATGTCCTTGTAGATGGGCCGCGTGATGCGTATCACCTCGTCCCATTGCGCGAGCGCGCGTCGCAAGTGGGCGATAGCCTCCTGGCGTTGCCGCGGTTCGCCGCTGGTGCGGAACGTCTGCAACGCCACCGCGCCGCGCAGCTTCTCGGCCAGGTGCAGCCCCAGGTGGCTCCAGGCGCGTACGTCGGCGACCTCGTACATCAGCGAGGCATTGCCGCGCGTGTCGATGGAGCGCACCAGCGCCAGCGCCGCGCGGCAATCGCGCTCCAGCGCCGCGGCGAGGCGCGGCGGCGTGATGCGGTCGTCCGCGAACGAGCCCCCGGTACCCAGAGTCTTCACGTAGTCGGCCACGGAAACGTAGTCGGGATCGAGCGTCGGCTGCCGGATCAGCGCGTCGACGCCGATGTAGTGCGTCTCCTCGCCCTGCAGCGCCAGGAAGCCCTCGCCGTACAGCGTGAAGTCCCAGCGAGAATCGTAGAGCGAGGCCAGGCGCATCTGCGTGTTGGATGCCAGCGCATAGGCCTGCAGCAGCGGCCGCGCGCGTGGCCCGTAGCGCCGCTCGAAATCCGCTGCGAAGACCGAGTCCGGGGTGGCCGGGTCGTACAGCAGCCGGCCCCAGAGCTCGTAGAACAGCCACTGGCGCTCGAAGGCGTACGTCCAGTCGACCGGTTGCGCGACGGCCGTGAAATAGTCGAGCGCGGGGATGTAGGTCTCCGAGCCGATGAAATAGCCGCCGACGTACGGCTGCCGCCCGTTCTGCGCGATGTGCGCGCGGATGAAGTCCGGCACGCCCCAGCGCAACGCGAAGAAGTCCTCGTTGCGCACCTGCCAGACGATGCGGTAGTTCGCAGGCGGCGGATCGAAGTACGTGCTGCCGAGCTTGCCGCCGTGCACCTTGACCAGCCTGGGCGTGGAATGGCCGTGCGACCAGTTGAACTTCATCTCCACCCAGATGGGCCCTTCGAAGGCATCACCGAGCTTTTCCATGGCGGTGCGCGTGATGCGTTCCACGTCCGTGCTGACGCCCGGACCGGACGACAGTCCGGAAGAGAACGGCACGCGATGGATCAGCTTCACCGGCGTGGCGCGCTTCGCGGCGAGCGCGCCGGCGATGTACACCTCGTCCACGAACCGCTGGCGTTCGAGCGGCGTCATGCCGCCCATGCCTTCGCCGTGCGAGACGCCGATGCCGTCGAGGTCCGGGTATTCCTCGAGCATCTGCGTCACGCTCTCGCGCAGGTAGCGTTTCGTGATCCCGGAGGTGTCGCCCTTGCCGTAGTAGTGCGGATAGAAGTTTTCCTTCGCCACCCCGTGCGCGTCGGAGAATTCCCTGCTCACGAAGATGCTCCAGAACACGACGTAGGTGTCGAGCCCGCGCTCCTTGGCCAGGCGGAAGATCCCGCGGTACAGCTGCTGCCACTCGTCGAACTGCGCCGGCGTCCACTTGCTCGCTTCCGGAAAGTGCTTCGGCCGGATCATGTACGTGAAGGGATGCAGCGTCCAAAGCGAGATCGCGTTGAAGCGGTTCTCGACCATCATGTCGAGGAAGCGCTCCCAGAATCTCAGGTCGCGCACCGTCGCGTAGTGCTGGTCGAGCGCCGAGCTCGGCCGATACGAATCCCAGGGCGTGTTGAACTTGATGCCGCGGAATGCGAGCGCCGGCTTCGCCGCGCTGGCCGCGATGGCATCGAGCGGCACGCCATCGAGCAGTTGCTCGCGCAGCGCGAGCGCGCCGTAGATGAGTCCGCGGGCATCGCCGCCGCAGACCTCGAAGTGGCGCTCCCGGCGCGTGATCGAGAAGGCCTCCGCGCCGAGCCCGGGCCGGATGCACAATTCGAACACGGCGTCCGCGCCACTCCCGGGCATCACGCCGGGCGCCTGTAGTGCCTGTCCGAGCCTCCGCGAAGCGTAGTCCGCCTGCGGTGACTGCAGCGTCGAATGTATCGTGAAGCTCGCGGCGTTGGTTTGCACCGCGCAGCACAGCAGCGCAGCGCAGAGCAGGTGTTTCAGGCTCATGGCGTCGGAGCATACCGCCTGGGATGTCCGGCGGCGCGCGCGAGTCGTGCCCGCGTCAGCGCGCGTTCCGCATCGCCACGAACCACGCATTCGAGCGCGGCGTGTACAACAGCACCAGTGAAGCCAGCCAGAGCACGTACTGCAGGACGCCGAGCACGGCCAGCACCGGATTCGTGGAGTAGACCGGCAGCACGAAATTGCGGTACCAGTTCCAGAACAGGATGGTGGCGAGCAGGCTGAGGACCGCGAGCACCGTCAGCAGCACGCGCATCCAGTGGCGCCCGCGCTTGAGCCGGGACGTGAACCACCAGGTCATCAGCAGGCCGATGCCGAGTCCAAACGACATGCCGATGATCGTGCCGACGACGACGGCGGTCGCCCCGCCGAACGATCGCAGCACCTCGAACACATCGGTGGCGACCGAAAGGCCGAACGACAGCCACAGCAACCTGCAGGCCCGCAGCACGTCGCGCGCGGCCTGGGGGTCCTCGGGCATGGCGATGGCCGGGTCGTCGACCACCGAGCCGGGCGGGCTATACGGATTGTGTGCCATCCAGTTCGCTCCCATTCCAAACAACCCGGCTTATACCGCAAGATCGCCCATCATGAGCGGACCCATTCCCGAAACCGCCGTGCTGATCACCGGTGCGTCTTCCGGCATCGGCGCGGGGCTGGCGCGCGAGTTCGCGCGGCGCGGCCGGCGCGTGGCGCTGCTGGCACGTCGGGTCGAAGTGCTCACGGCGCTGGTCGCTGAGCTCGAGGCCGCCGGCGCCCGGGCGAGCGCGCATCGTGCCGACGTCACCGTGGACGGCGACGTCGCGCGCGTGATCGCCGAGCTCGCATCGCAGGGCATCGCTCCGGACATCGTCATCGCCAATGCCGGCTTCGGCATCGTCGGCAAGGTGCAGGACCTCACGCTGCCGGACTATCGCCGGCAGCTCGAAACCAACTTCTTCGGCGTGCTGCGCACGTTCCAGGAGACGTTCGAGGTGCTGCGCGGCACGCAGGGGCGGTTCGTCATCATGGGCAGCGTCGCCGGGCACGTCTCCGGGCCGGGCGGCTCACCCTATGCCGTCAGCAAGTTCGGCGTGCGCGCGCTGGCCGAAGCGTTGCACGGTGATCTCAAGGGCACGGGCGTCTCCTGCACGCTGGTGTCGCCGGGTTTCGTGGATTCGGACATCCGCCGCGTGGACAACCGCGGTGGTCTGCACCCGGACGCCCGGGACCCGGTTCCGGGATGGCTGCGCATGAAGACGGACAAGGCGGCACGCATCATCGCGCGTGGCATCCTGGCCGGCCGGCGAGAGGTCAAGGTGACCTTCCATGGCAAGGTGCTGATCTTCGCAGCGCGGCACATGCCGAACCTGCTGCGCTGGCTGCTGGTGCGCAGCTACAAGGCGCGGCCTGAGCCGCGCCGTCTCTGAGCCAGAAAGAGGGACAGTCCCCATTTCCAGGAAAAGGGGACTGTCCCCCTTTCAGTCATTGGTCCAGATCCATTTGAGGATCTCGGGCATCAGCACGCCGCCGTTCAGGTCCGAATGTCCGCCGTCGCCCCAGAAGTGCTTCACCTCGTAGCGCGCGCCGAGCTTGCCCTCCTTGTCGTCCCGGGCATTGGCGTATTCGAATGCCGAGAGCATCTGCTGGTTCGCCAGGAACCAGTTGCCGTGCTCGTTCGACAGGTCGTGCGAGCCGTCCTGCAGGTAGATGCGGATGGGCTTGATCGGATTCTTGCGGATCAGCGTCGGGTACAGGTCGCCGCCCGGCGTCATCGGCTCGGTGGCGGTGGCCGGCGAATAGCCTATCGACGTGTAGCTGCCGATCAGGCTGATCACGCGCCGGAAGTAGTC
>DASTHJ010000136.1:0-3976 GCA_035718265.1 Steroidobacteraceae bacterium
CGTGCTGGTCCGATTCTCCGAGGCGCGCAGCCGGCGACATCGTGAGGGCCGCCAGGATATCCGTCGCCGACATGCCGGCCTGCGACAGGTAGACGTACTCTTCGGTCGGGTCGTAGTCGTGCATGTAGCCGACGTCGGTGCCGAACAGCACCTGCCCACCCGCCTGCCGGAAATCCTGCAGCTCCTTGAGCGTATTGCCGATCAGCATGTCCTCGACCGATGTGGGCACGTGGTCCTTGTCGAGCTCGTATTTCCACAGCTTGAACGTGGGAATCACGGACATGCGGCGCGCGACCATGGTCTCGAGCATGGCCGCATCCCACGGGGCGCGTTCGCCGAGGGTGGTGTGAACCAACACGTCGACGCCCGCATCGATGCCTATGCGCATGCCCTCGAGACTGGACGGGTGGGCGAAGACCAGCTTGCCCTGGCGATGCGTCTCCTCGACGGCCGCGCGCGCCACCTCGGGCGACATCAGGCGCTTCTCGTCATGCCCTGGCGAGGTGTGCAGGAACAGCTTGGTGGCATCCGCGCCCGCTGCCAGGTTGTCGCGCACGTCCGCGCTCGCTTCGTGCGCATCGTGCGGCTGGTGCATCTTCGCGAGGACGTCCGGCGGCAGATCGCGGATATAGAAAGGGATGCCGTCCGGCGGATAGAGCGGAATTCCGACGGTGAAGATGCGCGGCCCGCGCAACTCGCCGGATTCGATGCGTCGCCGCAGCGCGATCGTATTGGTCACATCCGAACCCGTGTCGATCACGGTCGTGAACCCGTAGCGCGCGAGCATGGCGTCGAGCGCGCGTTGCAGGTCTGGCGCGGACCGATGCGCCGCATCCGCGAACGCCGGCTCGATGAAGTGCACGTGGCTGTTCTGGAAACCCGCGACCACCACGCCGCGGCATTCGGACGTGCGGGTGCCTTTCGGCATCTCGAGACGCGTGTGCTCGTCGGCCACGGCCTGGATGCGCTCGTCCGACAGAAGCACGCCGCCATTGCGCAGCGGCTCGGCCACAGGCGTGGTGTAGACCCGCGTGGCCGGGACGAACACGGACTCGGCCATCGCGGCGCGCGGCACGCCGCCCAGGCTCAACGTACAGACCGCGAGGCAGGTGATCGCGCGCATGGGAGGAACCTCGGGGGACGGATCACGCTGATCCGTCCCCCGGCCGGGGTCAGTCGTTGCCGCCGACGCTCTTGAGCTCCGGACGTTGCGGCTTCTGCGGCAGCAGTCGCTCGCGGATCTGGGCCTCGATGTCCCGGGCGAGATCCGGGCGCGACTTGAGGAATTCGCGGGCATTGTCCTTGCCCTGGCCGATGCGCTCGCCCTTGTAGCTGTACCAGGCGCCCGATTTCTCGATGATGCCCTGCGACGAGCCCATGTCGATGATCTCGCCTTCGCGCGAGATGCCGGCGCCGTACATGATCTCGAACTCGGCCTCGCGGAACGGCGGGGCGACCTTGTTCTTCACGACCTTGACGCGCGTCTGGTTGCCGACGACTTCCTCGCCCGACTTGATGGCGCCGATGCGGCGGATGTCGAGGCGCACGGAACTGTAGAACTTGAGCGCGTTGCCGCCGGTGGTGGTCTCCGGGTTGCCGAACATCACGCCGATCTTCATGCGGATCTGGTTGATGAAGATGACGATGGTGTTGGAGCGCTTGATGTTGCCTGTGAGCTTGCGCAGCGCCTGCGACATGAGGCGCGCGTGCAGGCCGACCTGCAGCTCGCCCATCTCGCCTTCGATTTCCGCCCGCGGCGTGAGCGCGGCCACCGAATCGACGATCACCACGTCCACGGCGCCCGAGCGCACCAGCATGTCGGTGATCTCGAGGGCCTGCTCGCCGGTGTCCGGCTGCGAGACCAGCAGGTCGTTGACGTTGACACCTAACTTCTCGGCGTAGACCGGATCGAGCGCGTGCTCGGCGTCGACGAATGCCGCCGTGCCGCCCAGCTTCTGCACCTCGGCGACCACCTGCAGCGTGAGCGTGGTCTTGCCCGAGGACTCCGGACCGTAGATTTCCACGACGCGACCGCGCGGCAGACCGCCGATGCCGAGCGCGACGTCCAGCCCCAGCGAACCGGTGGAGACCGCTTCGACGTCGTAGGCCGCCTGCGCATCACCGAGGCGCATGACGGAACCCTTGCCGAACTGCTTTTCGATCTGGCCCAGTGCGGCGCTCAGCGCCTTCTTGCGGTTGTCATCCATCGTGAAATCCCCTTTCTCGAGCAAGCGTTCTGATGGCGAAGAAGCTATCACAGGGTCCTGTATAAATACACAGGAAAATTGCCGCGAATCACTGAATATTCGCGGACGACAAATCCCGTTCGTCCGCATCCAGTGGCCACGATTCGAGGACACTGTATATCGACCCCGATTCCCCGCGACGACTCTCCATCAGCACGAAGCGATCGCAGCGCACGAGCACCGCGGGCGCGAGCGGCTGCGGCCAATCGCATTGCGACGCGCGTGCGAAGGAAATCTTTCGCGCCAGTGTCAGATGCGGCCGGAACGGTTTGACGTCCGGCGTGAAGCCCGCAGCGTGCGCCGCGGACGTGAGACTCGCGGCGAGCGCGTGCGCCGGCGCCGCGGCGGCGCTCTCGCCCGCAATGGCGCACAGCGCGCGCGGCTTGTGCCAGAACTCGAGCGCATCGAAGCGCAGGCTCACCGGCCGGGCGCGCTGCGCGGCGGCCAGCGTGGTCAGGCGCGGCAGGTCTTCGCGGCGCACGGCGCCAATGAAACACAGCGTCGCGTGCAGGTTTTCGGCGGGCACGCGCTGACCGTCGAGCCGCGCGACCAGCGGCGCGATGCGCTCCACGAGCGCGGCATTCTGCTCCGGCGCCGGCTGCAGCGCGAAGAACAACCGCAGCATCTCCGGCCCTTCAGGCACCGGGTCCCGGCGGCTGCGTGGCCGGCGGCAGCGCGCGCAGCAGGTTGAAGGCGTACTCGACGGCCTGGCGACGCACGGCACCGCGGTCGCCGTCGAACTGGATCAGGTGTCCCTGCGACTCGAGCCGATCGATGCGCCGATGCGCGAGCGCGAACCACACCGTGCCCACCGGCTTGCCCGGAACGGCGCCGCCGGGGCCCGCGATGCCACTGACCGCGACGGCCACGTTCGCGCCGGTGCGCGCCAGCGCACCTTCGGCCATGGCGCGCACCACGGCGTCGCTGACCGCGCCCTCGGTTTCGATGAGCTTCTCGGGCACGCCCAGGTCGCGCACCTTGGCGGCGTTCGAGTAGCACACGAAGCCGCAATCGAACCAGTCGGAGCTGCCGGCGATGTCGGTGCAGAGCTTGGCGATCCAGCCGCCGGTGCAGGACTCCGCCGTCACCAGGCGACGCTGCGCGGCGAGCAGGCGCTGCCCCACCTCCTGGCTCAGCGTCGCGAGTGTGTCGTCGGTCGGAATCGGCATGATCAGGGCGTGGTGGGCGCGACCTGCAGGCGTCGCCGACGCAGCGCCGCGTGAATGGCAGCCACCGACCACAGCACGGCGTAAGCCAGCAGGATGATCGCCAGGCCCGTCCAGCCGCCGAACCGGTAGTCCGGATCGTCCACCAGGCACAGTACGGCCAGTACCACCGCCACGTGCGCGCCGAACACCCACAGCGAGGCTCGTCCGAGCGAGGCGAGCGCCGGGACGCGGATGTAGCTGGACAACCGCGCGCCGAAGCCCGTCAGCACGCACAGCAATGCCGCCAGGTTGACGATGCGCACCGGCGACAGCGTCCACTTGTCGATCCAGAACAGGTGCATGGCCAGGTCGCTGAAGCCCATCGGCCCGGAGTAACGGCGCCAGGCGAAGATCGCGCAGGACACCGCCAGCGCCAGGTTGAGCACCTTGCGACCGGAGAGCACCACGGCCTGGGTCTTGCCGAAGCCGAGCGCGCCGAACCACAGGCCGAGCACCCACAGGAACTGCCAGGCCAGGATGTCGAACGCGCCCATCGCGTTCATCGGCATGTCCCAGCCGAGG
>DASTHJ010000137.1:0-2065 GCA_035718265.1 Steroidobacteraceae bacterium
CATCGCCATGGCCTGCGGCGCTACCTGGAGACCGGCATGGCGCGCATGCTCAACAAGCGCGTCGAGCTCGCGGCGTTGCATCGCGCGGGCCACGAGTTTCCGGTGGAGCTGGCGGTCACGCCGATCGGCTTCGGCACGGAACTGGTGTTCAGCGCATTCATCCGCGACATCACCGGCAGGACGCGCGCCGAGGCGGCGCTGCGCGAGAGCGAGCAGCGCTTCCGCACCACGGCCAACGCCGCGCCGGTGCTGATCTGGATGAGCGGCGTCGACCGGCGCTGCACCTGGTTCAACCAGCGCTGGCTGGACTTCGTCGGGCGCAGCATGGAGCAGGAGCTCGGCGACGGCTGGTGCGACAACCTGCACCCGGCGGACTTCGACCGCGTGCTCGACACCTATCACGCAGCCTTCGAGGCGCGCCGGCCCTTCGAGATGGAATACCGGATGCAGCGCGCGGACGGCGCCTGGCGCTGGCTGCTGGAACGCGCCACGCCCAATATCGGACCGAACGGCGAGTTCGAAGGCTACATCGGCACCTGCATCGACATCACCGAGCACCGCGAGACGGTCGAGGCGCTGCGCGAGAGCCGCGCGCGTTTCAAGACGCTGACCGAGTCGCTGCCGCAGATGATCTGGACCTGCACGCGCGACGGCTACTGCGACTATGTCTCGCGGCAGTGGCTGGACTTCACCGGCCGCAGCGAATCGCAGCAACTCGGCCGCGGCTGGCTCGAGCAGCTGCATCCCGACGATCGCGTCAAGGTGGGGATGCAATGGTCGATGGTGGTCGGCAACGGCGACACCTTCGACATGAGCTTCCGCATCCGCCGCTTCGACGGCGTGTACCGCTGGTTCAAGGGCCGTGCCGTGCCGTTGCGCGATCCGGCCGGGCGCATCCTCAAGTGGTTCGGCTCGAACACCGACATCGAGGATTTCGTCATCGCCAGCAACCGCGTGGCCGTGCAGCTCGAGCGCATGCAGCTGCTGGAACGCATCACGCACGCCATCGGCGCGCACCAGCAGGCCAGGCAGGTGTTCGACGTGGTGCTGCGCAGCCTGGAGCAGAGCCTCGGCATCGATTTCGGCTGCATCGCGCTGTACGACATCGAGCCGGCGCAGCTCACGATCACGCACGTCGGTCCGGCGAGCGCGCAACTCGGTGCCGGCATCGGCATCACGGAGAATGCGCGCCTGGCAGTGGATGCCGAGGCGCTCGCCCGCTGCGTGCGCGGCGAGCTGGTATACCTGGACGATCTGGAGAATGCCGTGCATTCGCCGTTCTGCACGCTGCTGCTGAACGGCGGCCTGCACGCGCTGGTGGCGGCGCCGCTGATGATCGAGAACGAGGTGTTCGGTGTGTTGCTCGCGACGCGCCGCGCGACGCGCTCCTTCAGCGTCGACGATGGCGAGTTCCTGCGCCAGCTGGCGAGCCACGTGGCGCTGGCCACGCAGAAGGCGCGGCTGTACGACGCGCTCGAGGCCGCGTACCAGGACCTGCGCCAGACACAGCAGACGGTGATGCAGCAGGAGCGGCTGCGGGCGCTCGGCCAGATCGCCAGCGGCATCGCGCACGACATCAACAATGCGCTCTCGCCGGCCGCGCTGTACGCGCAGTCGCTGCTGCAGCACGAAACGAAGCTGTCGGCGCGCTCGCGCGAGCACCTGGCGGTGATCCAGCGCGCCATCGAGGATGTGGCGCAGACCGTGCAGCGCATGCGCGCGTTCTACATGCCGCGCGGCCTGGAGCTCACGCTCGCGCCCGTGGACGTCAACCAGGTGCTGTCGCTGGTCATCGAGATGACGCGTGCTCGCTGGAGCAACATGCCGCAGGAAAAAGGCGTCGTCGTGGAAGTCACACACGAGCTGGATCCGGCACTGCCGCGCGTGCTGGGCGCCGAGAGCGAGATGCGCGATGCATTCACGAACCTCATGTTGAATGCCGTCGACGCGCTGCCGGAAGGCGGCACCATCCGGTGGCGCACGCGCAGCGACGCGTCGCGCGACAAGGTGATCGTCGAGATCCGGGACGATGGCGTGGGCATGAGCGAGACCACGCGGCAGCGCT
>DASTHJ010000138.1:0-5337 GCA_035718265.1 Steroidobacteraceae bacterium
TCTCGGCATTCCCTCGCCGTGGCGCGATGCCATCCACGGCGGCACCTGACGCGGAAGTCGCCTAGCTACCTGGCAGCAACGCACGCAGCCGCGCGATCTCCGATTCCAGCGCGCGCACCCGGTCCAGCAGCCGCAGCGCCACGCCGAGCCCGGTGATGTCGAGCTCCAGCTCGTCGCGCAGCCGGCAGGCGGTGCGGGCCACGCTGATGACCTGCGCGCTGAAAGTGTAGGTCGTGCCATGCACTTCGCGCACCGGGATCGCGCCGCCGTGCACCAGCTCGATCACCTCGTCGGCCGAAAGACCGGAGATCTCCACGAGCTCCGCCAGGCCGACGACCCGCTGTTCGTCCAGCCACAGCACTTCCGGGTCGCCGCTCATGTTTCCTCCGCGAAATGCCGGCGCGGATCGAAGCTGCCCGCGCCCTGCAACTCGCCGTACAGCTCGCGCTCGCGCGCCGAGAGCTCGGCCGGCACCGCGATCTGCACGACGGCGAACAGGTCGCCGGCGCCGCCACGCGGCCGCGGCAGGCCGCGACCGGCGAGTCGCAGCTTCTGCCCGGAGGAGGTTCCCGGCTTCACCTTCAGCTTGACCGCGCCGCCCGGGGTCGGCACTTCCACCGAGGCGCCGAGCGCCGCTTCCGACGGCGTCAGCGGCAGATCCACGAACAGGTCGTGTCCCGAGGCCCGGTACAGGCGATGCGGCTTGAGCGAGATGTCCAGGTAGAGATCTCCCGCGCGACCTCCGTTCAGTCCCTTGCCGCCCTTGCCGGGCAGCCGCAGGCGCTGGCCGTCGACTGCGCCCGGCGCGACGCGTGCCTTCACGTGGTGGGGCACGCGCCGGACCTGGCCCTGCGCGTCGTACTCCGGCATGGACAATTGCAGCTCGAGTGTCGTGCCGCGATAGGCATCCTCGATGCTGATCTGCACGGGCACCTCGAAATCCTGGCCGGGCATGGCACCGGTACCCGCGCCGAACGGACCGCCGCGCCCGGCGCGCGCGCCGAAGCGCGAGAACAGGTCGGCGAAGTCCAGGTCATCGAATGAAAACTGCGTGTCGCCGCCGCCGTGTTGTCGTGCCCAGTCCGGTGGCGGCCGGAACTCCTCGCCCTGCGGCCGCTGGCCGAGCGCGTCGTAGGCCGCGCGCTTCTCGGGATCCTTCAGTGTCTGATAGGCCTCGGCGATTTCCTTGAAGCGCGCCTCGGCCCCGGGCTCCTTGGAGACGTCCGGGTGATACTTCTGCGCCAGCCGGCGGTACGCCTTCCTGATTTCGTCCTGCGAGGCACCGCGTTCGACGCCGAGCGCGGCGTAGTAATCGCTGTACTTCATTTCACCGGTTCATTGCCCGGGCCCGAGGGGCATCTGCTTGCGCTGGTAGTTTGCCGGCACCTCGAACATGGAAGCCGGGATGGCCTCCTCGCGCCACTCCTTCACCAGCGTCTCCTCGTCACCCAGCTTGCCGTTCTCGTAGGTCCGCTGGCGCACCGGGAAGCCGTTGATCTTGACCTGCGCGCTGAATTCGTTGGCCATCATGCCGGACAACATGGGGACGGATTTCGCCATTTCCTCGAACACTTTCGAGAACCGGCCGAAGACCGCGGAGAAATTCTCCTTGCCGGGCAGCGCGGAGTACGGCACGACACAGAGCTGCTCATCCAGCTCCCCGTCGCGCACGACCTCCCACACCCGGCAGCTGCGGCCGTCGACCTTGTCGGACTTGCCCGTGTCGTTGACCTCGACGGTGCGTTCCTTGCCGTCGAGTCCGAGCGCGCCGCCCATGGTCTGCTCGAGCTGGGCGCGCTGTTCGGCGGGTAGTTTGGCGAGCTGCTCCTTCAGGCGCTCCATCTGCTCGTTGAGCTTCCTGGCGACCTGCTCCATGGTGGCCTTGTCGAACACGATGTAGCTCTTGTCGGCGTCGTCGATGACGTACAGCGTGTCGCCCTTGATCAGCGTGGCGCGACCTTCGGGATCGACGAATCGTCCGGAGCCGTTCTGCACGTACATCTTCTGTTTCGGCTCGGTCGTACCCGTGGTGATCCGGTGATTGACGGTCTCGACATAGACGCCGGCAACGGCGGTGTGGGCGAGCATCAACCCGCCCACGATCATGGCAATGCGTTTCATGAATCCCCTCGCGTAGTCAGTGCGCCGACTCTAGCACCGTGAGCTGATCGCTGTATTTTGTGTACGACTTTCATAGACTTGCACCCATGAACAAGGAGCGCCGCAAACCGGTGCTGGGACGCGTCGTGCCGGGAGTGTCACCGGCCACTCAGCGGCGGCTGCGCGGCTTCTTCCGGGTGGCACAGGCGCTGAGCAGTTCGCTCGCGGGCCGACTCGCGTTCCTGTTGTTCCTGATGCCGCCGCGCCGCAAGCTCGATCCGGCCGACGCGCCCATCCTCGCGCGGGCGCGGCGCGCAACCATGACCTGCGGCAAGGACCGCTTCACGATCTTCCACTGGGATCATCCCGGTCCGCCGGTGGTGCTGCTGCATGGCTGGGGCTCGCATGCCGCCAGGTTCGCGGATTTCGTCGCGCCGCTGCACGCCGCGGGCTTCAGCGCCATCGGCATCGATGCGCCTGCGCATGGCGCCTCGCCCGGCCGCTTCTCCGACCTGCCCCGTTTTCGTGACAGCCTTGCCGAGGTACTGCGCGCGCACGAACCCATCCATGCGGTGATCGGCCATTCGCTTGGCGGCGGCGCGGTGCTCACGGTACTGGCGGAGACCGCCGATCATCACCCGAAGAAGATCTGCCTGGTCGGCGTGCCGTCGGACATGGACTACATCCTCGGCTCGTTCGCGATGATGCTGGGACTCGAGGCGCCGGCCCAGAGCAACCTGCGGGCACGCTTTCGCCAGCGCTTCGGGCGACCCGCGAGCGCGGTGTCGGTGGCCGCCGCGGCACCCAGCGTGCGAATTCCCGTGCTGGTGGTGCACGACGAGGATGACAACGTGGCGCCGATCGTGCAGGGCGCCGCGCTCGTCGACTCCATCCCGGGCGCCATCCTGTGGCGCACGCGCGGCCTGGGTCACAGCGGCGCGCTGCGCGACCCGGCGACCATCCAGCGCGTCATCGAGTTTTTGAAAGCCTAGAAGCTCGCGCGGAAGAAGATCTCGGGTCCGCTGGTGTCGAGATTGAAGAGCAGCGGCTGGTCGGCGTCCAGCACCTTCAGGTCAGTCTCGAGCTTCGTGTAGCCCAGGCCGATGGCGAAATTCCTGCGCCAACGGTACTGCAGGTCACCGTGGTAGTCGGCCATCTTGCCCTCGAAATCCTCGGGGTTGGCCGAGAACTGCTGACCGCGCGCGGTGATCGACCAGCGCTTCGAGATCCGGAACGCCAGGTTCGCGGCAATGGTCGGGAAGATGCCGATCTCGTCGGCCTTCTCGCGATTCAGCGTGCCGGGCTCGCGGCCCTCGGCGTGCGCCTCGATCAGGTGGATGCCGACACCGAGACCGCCTTCGAACCGCTCGGTGTGCACGAACGAATACGAGTAGGTCATCGACAGCACGCGCCAGTCGAGCTTGCTGCGAAAGTTCGTGCCTTCCTCGAAGATGAAATCGCCGAAGATGATGCTGCGCGCCAGCGGCTGCTCCCGGAAACGACTCAGCTTGAAGTAGTCGACGCGGAAGTGGTTGTTCTCGCGCAGCCGGATGTCGAACTCCATGCGCCCCTGGTCCACCTGGTCGTCGAGACCGAGGTCGTCCTCGGCGATCAGCGTGGAACCTTCGACGGCGGCGCTCGGGCTGAGCTGCAGGGTGGTGGTCACCGAGGCGGGAAAATACGTGCCGCGCACGTAGAATTGGTCGCTCACCGGGCTGGCGAGCGTATGCGACTTCGGCTGCAGCGCCTCGCTGGGCTTGAGGACGGGCTCGACCTTCTTCGCCACCGGACCGGTGTTCTCGACCGGCTCTTCCTTGTCACGGCGCCAGATCGCGCATCCGGCATTCAGCAGGCACAGCAAGACGATGAGCGTGAGGCGCATTCCGGCTCCCGGCGGAAAACTGGGCAAACAAGCCCGCGAATGATCTAACAGGCCGCACGGCCGCGCCAGCGTCGGTCGAAGGAGACGGTGCGGGTGTGCGCTACGTCACAGGGCCGGCGCGAGTAGCCCCGGCCCCGCCGCGCGCCTATGCTGCGGCGGTCGCGCGGCTGTCAGAGGCCGACGCGCGCCAACAGATAAGAACAGTCAGAAAACAAGAGAGGGAGAGTCATGTCCAGCAATCCATACGCGGCACCTCGGGCCGCCGTCGGCGACATCGAGGATGCGCAGGAATTCCAGGAAGTCAGAATGTGGTCCGCCAGCGGGCGTGTGGGCCGGTTGCGCTACCTCGCCTACACGACCGGCGCAACGCTGTTGGCGGTTCTCGTCGCCACGGCAGCGGGCCTCGTGCTCGGCGCGGCGGTGGGTTCCGCGCTCGGGATACTGATCTACATCGTCACGGTCGTGTTCAGCATCCTGGTGGCGATCCAGCGCAGCCACGACATGGACTGGAGCGGGTGGACCGTACTGCTCACGATCATTCCGGTGGTGGGCCTGATATGGGTGTTCAAGGCAGGCTCGGCCGGGACCAACAGCTACGGGGCGCCGCCGCCGCCGAATACCCTCGGGGTCAAGATCCTCGGCTTGCTGCTGCCCATCGTGTGCATCATCGGGATCCTGGCGGCGATCGCCATTCCCGCGTATGTCGAGTACACGCGGCGCGCCGCGGGTGGTTAGGGCGCCGACCTGACGGACAGCGGTGCCGAGCGGGACGCGCCGCGTCCCGCTCGTGCGCCGTCAAGCCGGAGCGCGCGGCGAGATCGCCTCAGCGCTTCATTGCCTCGAAGAATTCGCTGTTGGTCTTGGTGTCCTTCATCTTGTCCAACAGGAATTCGATGGCCGCCAGTTCGTCCATCGGGTGCAGCAGCTTGCGCAGGATCCAGATCTTGGCGAGCTCGCCCTGGTCGGTGATCAGCTCTTCCTTGCGCGTGCCCGAGCGGTTGATGTTCACGGCCGGGAACACGCGCTTCTCCGCGATGCGGCGATCCAGGTGGATCTCGCTGTTGCCCGTGCCCTTGAACTCCTCGTAGATCACGTCGTCCATCTTCGAGCCCGTGTCGATCAGCGCGGTCGCCAGGATGGTCAGCGAGCCGCCCTCCTCGATGTTGCGCGCGGCGCCGAAGAATCGCTTCGGACGCTGCAGGGCATTCGCGTCCACGCCGCCGGTGAGCACCTTGCCGGAGCTCGGCACCACGGTGTTGTAGGCGCGCGCCAGGCGCGTGATCGAGTCGAGCAGGATCACGACGTCCTTCTTGTGCTCGACCAGGCGCTTGGCCTTCTCGATGACCATTTCCGCG